>JBAVUV010000655.1:0-16284 GCA_049696955.1 Candidatus Sulfotelmatobacter sp.
GCACGCGGCTAAATCTCGGCCGTAACAGCTGCTTGCGCGACTAGTCCATTACCGGTTCGCTTCCCCTCCCGAGGCGTCTTGATTTCAAAAGCAAGAACTCACGCGCTACTGTACATTCTGCCAGTTCCCTCCATGAGACGGGCCTCCTACTTTGTAGGGAAGTAACAGGAGTCTGCCCCCTGTTCCCTTCATCGTTCCGTCAAGAAATTGAATTCCAGCAAGGAAGGAACCATCTATGAGAGACCAGGACAATATGCCACGAATAGTTCTTCCCATACCCGATCCACCTCGCACAGGATTGATGTTGTATGACGCCAAAGATCCGGAGAACAAATACCCCCCGATCACTCAGCTGCGCCCGCCGAAGGGTGCCCCCAATGTTCTGCTCATCCTGATCGACGACGCTGGCTTCGGATCCTCCAGCGCTTTCGGTGGTCCGTGTTACACGCCGAATGCGGAACTCCTGGCGGCCGGCGGCCTTAAGTTCAATCGCTTTCATACAACCGCCCTGTGCTCACCCACGCGACAGGCCATGTTGACCGGACGCAACCATCACACAGTCGCCATGGGTGGCATCACAGAAATCGCTACCGGGTCTCCTGGCTACAGCTCAATTCTCCCGAACAACTGTTCGCCCCTCGCCCGGACCCTGAAACTCAACGGGTACGCGACGGCGCAGTTCGGCAAGTGCCATGAAGTGCCAGTTTGGGAGACGAGTCCCGCGGGTCCGTTTACTGCTTGGCCAACCGGGGGCGGAGGATTCGAATATTTTTACGGGTTCATAGGCGGCGAGGCCCACCAATGGTATCCGTCGCTGTATGAAGGTACCTCGCCAGTCGAAGTCAAGAAAACGCCCGAAGAGGGCTACCACTTGGTGGAAGACATGACGGACAAGGCCATCAACTGGATCGGACAAGAAAAAGCACTCATGCCAGACAAGCCATTCTTCGTTTACTTTGCGCCGGGAGCGACCCACGCTCCGCACCACGTTCCGAAGGAATGGGCGGATAAATACAAAGGCAAGTTCGATCAGGGATGGGACAAGCTGCGCGAAGAGACGTTCGCACGCCAGAAAAAGTTAGGGGTCATTCCGCAAGATTGCCAACTCACGCAAAGGCATAAAGAAATCCCGTCATGGGACGAAATGCCTGACGCCCTGAAACCTGTGCTCATCCGGCAGATGGAAGTGTACGCCGGGTTCATGGAGTACACGGATCATCATGTCGGCCGCTTGGTAGATTCCATAAATAATCTGGGCATTCTCGGCGACACGCTGATCTACTACATCATCGGTGACAATGGCGCGTCCGCCGAGGGGACACTGAACGGCACCTACAACGAGATGATCAACTTCAACGGCGCCTCGGCGCTGGAGACACCGGAGTTCCTGATGGCTCACCTCGACAAGCTTGGCGGGCCCGAATCCTACAACCACTTTGCCGTCGGCTGGGCACACGCCATGAATACGCCGTACCAGTGGACCAAGCAGGTTGCTTCCCATTGGGGCGGAACGCGCAACGGGACAATCGTTCACTGGCCCAGTGGGATCAAAGAGAAGGGCGAAATCCGCAGCCAGTTTGCTCACTGCATCGACGTCGCGCCGACCATCCTCGAGGTGGCTGGTCTGCCGCAACCCCTTTTCGTGAACGGCATCCAGCAACATCCGATCGAGGGCGTCAGCATGGCGTACGCGTTCAACGACGCCAATGCGGCGGAGCGGCACGAAACGCAGTACTTCGAAATGTTCGGCAATCGCGGCATCTACCACAACGGCTGGACCGCGGTGACGCGGCACAAGACGCCGTGGATTCTGATCGGCGAGAAAACACCTGCGTTCGACGACGATGTTTGGGAACTCTACGACACCACCAAAGACTGGAGCCAGGCAAATGACCTGTCCAAGCAGATGCCTGAAAAACTGCACGAGCTCCAGCGCCTTTGGCTGATCGAAGCGACACGCTACAACGTGCTGCCCCTTGATGACAACCTCGGTGCTCGCATCAACTCCGATACGGCAGGCCGTCCGCAGCTGATCAAGGGTAAATCTCAAATCCTGTTTGGCAGCATGGGTCGTCTGTCGGAGAACTCCGTGCTCAACCTGAAGAACAAGTCGCACTCGGTGACGGCTGCGATTGTTGTGCCAACCACCGAGGCTGAGGGCGTAATCGTCGCCCAAGGCGGCAACATCGGAGGCTGGAGCCTCTACGTCAAGGGGGGCAAGCTCAAATACTGCTACAACCTGCTCGGCATTCACCAGTTCTATGTGGAATCCAGCGGACCGTTAACTCCAGGCGACCACCAGGTGCGCATGGAGTTCGCCTATGCGGGTGGAGGCCTTGGCAAAGGTGGCACCGCATCCCTGTTCGTGGATGGCAAGAAGGTCGGCGAGGGAAAGGTCGCTGCCACGGCGCCCATGATCTTCTCTGCCGATGACGGTTGCGACGTGGGTTGTGATACGGGATCTCCTGTCTCACCGGATTACGGATCGCGAGGAAATGAGTTTACGGGTCACGTCAAGGGCGTGCAACTCGCCATCGCCGAAGACGCCGTAAGCCTCGATCACCTCGTCTCGCCTGAGGAGGCAGTGCACATGGCTATGGCACGGCAGTGAGGACAATGCGGGCCGGGAGTCCACAGTGGCTGCCGGTCCGGGTGATATCTAAGTAACAAAGACTATCTTCCCGTGGCTCGCGGTGCTCCGAGCATGCGCCGCCATTTCCGAATAGCACGCAAATTGCGTTTGCTACGTTCCTCCCTGTACGTTTTGACAGTTACGCGAATGAAGCACGCAGGCCTAGTCTGTTCCCGTCAAGATAAGCACGATTGCCAGAAGGCTTCATATCCGGCAGAAATTAAGGTGTGCAAATGGCTGTAGTAAATGGCGAGACTTGGCCGGCTCATACTCCGCCAGGCTTTCATCTGCTGGCAAAGCCGAGCGGGTCCACCTGCAACATTGATTGCACTTACTGCTTCTTCTTGTCCAAGGAAGCGCTGTATCCAAACGAGAAGAATCGGATGTCCGAAGCAACGCTCGAGGCATACATTCGCCAACTGTTGGAGTCGCACCGCACGCCGACTATAACAGTGGCGTGGCAAGGGGGCGAGCCGACACTGATGAAAGTCGAGTTCTTCCGTCGCTCCATCGAGCTTGTCGAAAAGTACCGCCGACCCGAGCAGACCGTAGAACATACCTTTCAGACGAACGGCATCCTTCTCGACGACGAGTGGTGCAGCTTCTTCAAGGAACACAATTTTCTCGTCGGCCTGAGCGTCGACGGTCCCCGCGAGATTCACGACGCGTACCGGTTGGACCGCAGCAAACAAGGTACTTTCGATAGGGTAATGAAGGGCTGGGCGTATCTGCGCAAGCACGGCGTTGAGTTCAACATCCTGTGCACCGTCAACGCTGGCAACGAGAAGCATGGGCGCGCGGTCTACCGCTTTTTCCGCGACGAGATGCATGCCAAGTGGGTGCAGTTCATCCCGATTGTGGAGCGCGCCTCCGCGGAGACGATCGATATCGCCAACCAGGGCTGGAGCGAACAGCCTGGCCGCAAGCGGCTGCTTTATACGCAATCTGGAAACCTCGTAACCAATCGCTCGGTCGGAGGAGAACAATACGGACAATTCCTGGTGGATATTTTCGAAGAGTGGGTGCGCCATGACGTTGGCAAAGTTTTTGTCCAGATGTTTGACGTGACACTCGAAGCCTGTTTCGGCCGCCACTTACTGTGCATCCACGCTCCCACTTGCGGATATGGACCAGCACTTGAATACAACGGAGATGTCTACTCCTGCGATCATTTCGTCGAACCGCGCTATAAGCTGGGCAATATTCACGAGACCCATCTTGTCAAACTCGTAGCTTCGGCGGAGCAGCGAAAGTTCGGCGATGATAAGCGTGATTCACTTACAGCGCAGTGCCAGCGCTGTGAAGTCAAGCCGCTATGTAACGGGGGCTGTCCGAAGGATCGTTTTACGCTCTCGATCGACGGCGAGCCCGGCCAGAACTACCTGTGTGCCGGACTGTATCTGTTCTTTACCCATACCCGCTCGGCCATGCAAACCATGGGCCAGTTGCTGCAGCGCGGTCGCCCGTGCTCTGACGTGATGGCATTCATCGCTGCCGAGGACGTAAGACGCGGACCCTATGAGCCCTGCCCCTGCGGAAGCGGCCGAAAATTTCGCTTCTGCCACGGCAACCGAGCGCCGCACTCGCCCTTCAGCCGTCTGAGCCCGGCAACGACGGCAACGCAAAAGAGTATTCCGCCACCGTTGTCATCGCAGGCGTCGCCGGCTAGCGGCCATGGAACAGCCAAGTGAAATCTCGATCGCACATCTCCGCTTTTAATGCGTCTTCCGGCCACGGCCGGACAACTTTACACAAAATCAACTAAAAGGAAGGAATAAATCATGGCTACAAAGCAACCGAATATCCTGATCCTCTGGGGTGATGACATCGGCACCTGGAACATCAGTACTTTCAGCAAGGGCATGATGGGCTACCGGACGCCAAACATCGACCGCGTCGCTGAGGAAGGCGTCTGCTTTACCGATTTCTACGGCCAGCAGAGTTGCACCGCTGGACGCGCAGCTTTCATCACCGGCCAGAATCCGCTGCGCACCGGCTTGACCAAAGTTGGAATGCCCGGCGCTACTGTTGGACTTCAAGCGGAAGACCCGACCATCGCTGAGTTGCTGAAGCCACTCGGCTACGCCACCGGCCAGTTCGGCAAAAACCATCTCGGCGATCGCAATGAATTCCTGCCGACGGCACACGGATTCGATGAGTTCTTCGGCAATCTCTATCACCTGAACGCAGAAGAAGAACCGGAACTGCCCGACTATCCCAAGGATCCTAAGTTCTTAGCGGCATTTGGCCCGAGAGGCGTGATGCACTGCTGGGCCACTGACAAGGATGATCCAACCACGGATCCCCGCTGGGGCCGAGTAGGCAGGCAGAAAATTGAAGACACCGGCCCGCTGACCAAGAAACGCATGGAAACCATCGATGAGGAGATCACTGCAGGTGCTCTTGGCTTTATGGAGAAGCAGGCCAAAGCAAATAAGCCGTTCTTCCTCTGGTACAACTCAACAGCCATGCATTTCCGGACTCACCTCGCCGCCAAGAACCGTGGTAAGAGCGGGCAGGACGATTACAGCGATCGGATGGTCACGCACGACGAGCAGATCGGCGAGATGCTCGACAAGCTCGACGAGTTGGGCATCGCTGACAACACTCTCGTCATGTATTCCACCGACAACGGCCCGGAGAACGACACTTGGCCCGACGGCGCCAACACGCCGTTCCGCAGCCAGAAAGATACGAACTGGGAAGGCGCCTGGCGCGTTCCTTCATTCATCCGCTGGCCCGGACACATCAAGGCAGGCTCGGTGTTAAACGGCATTGTTTCCCACCAGGACATGCTGCCAACACTGCTGGCGGCGGCGGGCGATCCTGATGTCAGCAAGAAGCTCCTGACCGGCTACAAGGTTGGGGACAAGACGTTCAAGGTACACATCGACGGGATCAATGTGCTGCCCTATCTCACCGGCGAAGTGAAGGAGAGTCCCCGGACTAACTTCTTCTATGTCAGTGATGACGGCGGAGTCATGGCGGTCCGCGTAGGTGACTGGAAGTTGGTGTTTGAGGAACAGCGTGCAACCAAAATGCAGGTTTGGGCGGAGCCGATGACGAAGTTGCGGCTTCCGCATATCTTTAGCTTGCGTCGCGATCCTTTCGAGCGCGCCGATTTCAATTCCAACACCTACTTTGACTGGATGGTCGATCACGTCCCACAGCTTTACGAATGTCAGGCGGTGGTGGCGGCCCAGATCCAAAACTACATCAATTACCCACCGCGTCAAAAGGCGGCGTCATTCAACCTCGACGGGGTAATGGCGCAGTTAGATCACGCTGCGGCGTCCAAGGCAGCAGCCGCAAAAGCAGCGGCTGCCAAGGCGCCGGCCCGCAAACAGCGCGAAGAAGACCACGAAGAAGCTCTGGCCGGTGATTAAGTGATGTCGGAAGGGAGGTCGAAAGACCTCCCTTAAAATAATCACATGTCAAGATCTAAAAGCAGAACCTGCGCCAGCGGACGGCAATGGTTCGATCTGAATCTGCTTTAAAAGAGCACGGCTTCAGCCGTGCCGCAAGCTTCGCAAAATCATGCGGCTTTGGACACCGAGGGAATGTTTCTAGGTGGCTCTGTTTGATTCAGCCGGCCGAAGCGAGGGCTGGGACTGGCCGATTTGCCAGTGTGCGCGGGCGGAGGGCCATTTTAGCGTCATAGGACCGTAAATCAATCGCTACGCTCGCGGCGCACCGGCAACTCCCGCAATGCAACCTCGCACTGAAAGGAGAGTGGAATGCTGCAGAAATCTGTCGTCGTGACGGCAGCGTGGTTAGAAATCGTCGTGGGCGCTGTCTTCCTGACGGCGTGCGACGTCCCGAGTCAGCTGTTGTTCGCGGCCAAGCCTGAGGGAGTAGGTATAGTACTTGCCCGCTTTGCCGGAGTCGGCCTCTTCGCGCTGGGCGTTGCTTGTCGGCCTTCGAGGGCTGCAGAATCGCGCCGCAGTGCCGCGTTGGGCCTTTTTATCTTCAACTTTGCAGTAACCATCCTATTCGCTTGGGTCGGCGTCGCTACAGCGCTTCGCGGCGTTCTGCTGTGGCCCGTCGTCGCACTGCACTCCATTATTGCGATCGCATTGCTGTCGCAGCTTCTATCGTTCAAGGTTATTGGTCTTGGAAGCACGGGCGCGGTCCGCACTGGGAAGGCGCCGCGTTGAGGCATTTTGCATGAGCCAACCAGCGGTAGATCTTTCGCCATTGCCGGACGTAGCCGAGGAAGTCCGCAGCTTTTACGACCGTTATCCCTATCCTCGGGCAATCGATAATCTCGACAGCTATCGGAGCCAATGGCAGGATCGCCAAAGGCTCCGGGCCGATTATCATCTGTTCTGGCCAGCCCGAAGTTATAGGGAAGATCAATCCATTCTCGTTGCCGGCTGCGGAACATCGCAGGCGGCCAAGCATGCTTTGCGCTGGCCCACCGCTCAAGTTACGGGAATTGACTGCAGCTCGACCAGTGTGGGCAATACTGAAGAACTTAAAAAGAAATACGATTTGAAAAATCTCCGGGTCCACCAGCTTGCCATCGAGCAAATAGGCGATCTGGGAACGAGCTTCGATCAGATCGTGTGCACAGGTGTCTTACACCATCTCGCCGATCCTGATGCGGGTCTGAAGGCGCTGCGCGGCGTGCTCAAATCGGACGGAGCGATGCACTTGATGGTCTACGCGCCCTACGGACGGGCCGGCATTTATATGCTGCAAGAGTTCTGCAGGCAGCTGGGTATGCATGCGACTGATGCCGAAATTAAGGATCTCATTACTGCGCTCAGTGCCCTGCCTTCCGGACATCCCCTGGAAAACCTGTTGCGCCAGGCTCCGGACTTTCGCAGTGAGGCAGCCCTTGCCGATGCTCTCTTGCATCCTCAAGACCGCGCCTATTCCGTCCCGCAAGTGTTCGACTTTATTGAGAAGGCCGGACTGACATTTGGCCGGTGGCTCAGACAAGCGCCCTACTCTGTACGTTGTGGCGTCGTCGCGAAGATCCCGCAGGCTAACCGGATCGCCCACCTCTCGCCGCCCGAGCAGTATGCCGCGATCGAATTGTTCCGCGGCACGATGGCTCGCCATAGCATTGTTGCGTATCGAGACGATAATCCTGGCACCCCGCAACAGATTAGTTTCTTCGATGACTCATGGCTTGACTATGTGCCCATTCGAATGTCGGACACGATCTGCATTCAAGATCGGTTGCCTCGCGGTGCTGCGGCTGTTCTGATCAATCAGACTCACACGTATCCGGATCTGTTCCTGCCAATCGTGTCAGTAGAAAAGCGGATGCTCGACGCTATTGACGACGTACGGAACATCGGCGACATCGTGGAAAGAACGCTCCCACACTCAAATCGTGCAGCGAACCTCGACATCGCTCGTGTTTTCTTTGAACGGTTATGGTGGCATGATCAGGTGGCGTTCGATGCATCACGGCAGGCAACATAGTTCTGCGCCGTTGCGCCGCTCGAGGATACCAGGCAGAGATCATCTAAGGCGAGGACGTGTGTTGGGTAAGCGTTTCCAGAACCATCCGCGTCTTCGTGCCTTGGCTCGTGCTCAACAACAGGCGTTTCATTCTTACGAGCCGTTGCAACTCCGCATACGTTGACTGCGCTGCATCAGGCCCGACCTTGGTAGAGACCTCGAGAATATTGCCTGCCTGCCATTCCCACAGCTCCAGCACAAGTTTGCGAAACGGCGGCTGAGTTGTGGTTTCCCACTTGGTTGATTCGATGTCGACAATTCTCTTCACTCGATCCCAATCAATCGAAGCTCGCGCGTCTCGTAATAGCTTTTGTTGCGCTGGGCTGAGCAAGGTAAAAACATCTTTGCCCGTTTCTGGCACCTGTGGGGTCTTGTACTTTCGCCGCGTTGCGTAGGAAGTGTTTTCGCCGGCTCCAGTCAGATCTATCTCGCACGGAAAGCGCTCGTGAAGTTGGGAGGTGTCAGCTTTGTTGTCGTTATTATCCTCAGGCACGCGCACTTTTACCGCGACGTCGTTATCCGCGCCCTGCCTGACTCGTACAATCACGCCTTGCTTCAACAGATCAAGCGCATCGGTATCAAAAAAATAAACTCGAGTTGCAGTCTTTTTGTCAAACCCAAGCGATGTGATCACAGTCTGGATCGTCGGCGGGGAAAGCAAGAGCTTGACCTCAACCGGACATTTCTCCTGCGCCTGCAAAAGGCAGCTTAGAAACACGAGCGAACAGTGGAAGCCGAACGCCCTGCTCTGCTCGTGCTTCGCCGAACTCATACCATACGCCTCGAGTCTTTTTGGGCGGGAGCGGGCGGCGCGGAAAGCTCATCACGATAAGGGACGATGGACTAATAATAATGTAGTAATAATAATAATAATAAGGATGAGCCCGCGATTGCGGGCCCTCTGTTTCCTACTCGCTTCCTTTTTCCTTTTCAGCCGCCAGTTCAACCGCGCCAGCCTTCGTGGGACCGTTACGGTCGATCAACCTGGCGAAGTCCTGCGATTTGAACGGATACTCGTGCGCTGACTCTTGCCCTGTTGGCTTCGAGGTGATGTCCACACGGCGGTTGTAGGCATACACAATTGTCTGTATTTTCTCCAAAGCATTCTGCCGCTCTTCTTCGCTCAGGCTAGCGTCCTGTTCCACCTGCTGCTTCACTTGATCGGCGCTCAGGTTCTGCTCGTCGCCATATGCCTGAGTCTCAATCTTGTCTTCGGGAACCCCCTGCTCCACCAGGAACTGTTTGGCCAGCGCGGCACGCCGTTCGGAGAGAGGTTGGTTGTAGGCCTGCGGTCCACGCTTATCGGCGTGTCCCGAGAGAACCAGATGAGCATCGGGTTGGTCCGCAAGATATTGAGTGAAAGCAGCCGCAGTGGATTTCAGAGTTTCCTTTTCGCTGTCGAGGAGTGCGTCTTCTGTCTTGAGCGATCGCGGCCGATCGGTCGGGAAATAAACACTGCGCGAGAGTTTGATCTCGGGTTGCTCAATCGAACCCACGATGTGTAGAGTGGCGGTTTTTGTTTCGGTTCCGCCACAACCGTTGCGAGCGTTGAGTGTGTAGGTGACGGTCTCATCGACTGGGCCCGGATCGGTCTTCTTGGGCGCGATCTGCAAATCACGGCTCCCAGTGGGATCAACGCTGCCCAACGGCTCAATCGAAACGGTCGAAGCATTTGCGGCAGACCATTTCAAGGCTGAGCTGTCATTCACCACGACCTTATCCCCGACGCGCTTGTATTGGACGTCTGCCGGCGAAAGCCCCAGATCGGCTTGGATAGCCGTATTGACATTGACGGTGGCGCTGGAAGTCGCGGTACCGCCTGGTCCTACAGCGGTCAGATTATAGGTAGTGGTCTGGGTGGGCTTGATGGATTGCTGGCCCGAGTTTGCGACCGCGCCAACCGGAGCGATCTCAACGCGAGGCGCGTCGGTGGATGTCCAATTAAGTTGCGAGGCATCTCCGCAGTTGAGCTGTGCGGTGGTTGCCGATAACTGTGCGGTAGGCTTGGCGACAGCGACGGTCGCACTAGCGATGCCCACGGTGAAGCGGGGTATCGTTTCCAGGTTGTCTCCGCGCGGCCAGGCCACCTTCTCGCGAACACCCTTCGGAACATCGACGATCACACGTTGCTTGGCCGGCACGTCGACCACGCCCGCCCAAACCTCCTTGTCCCCGGACAGGACGTAAACCTGGTAAGAGCCGGGTGGCACAACGAGTTCTTGTTTCCACCCCCACTCGTTGTTGAACTCGTCGCCGTGGCCGACGAAGAAGGCGGGCGTTTTTCCGTTCAAAAGAACCGCTTTGTGGTTAGCTCCATAAATCGTCATGGCGCCGAAGGGCCCAGAGACAGTTTCGCCAACCGGCGTCAACTTAACCTTGATCACAGTGGTTTTGCCCGCGGTAATGTTGACCGTCTGGCTTGATGGAACATATCCATAGTTGGCTAGCTCAATCTTGTGGTCGCCCGGGCTCAGTTTCACGTAGTAGATTTTGCTGGCTTCGCTAATGGCGCGACCGTCTGCGAAGACGAAGGCCTGCTGCGGACTGACGCGAATGACGAGTTTGCCATCCTTGGCAAAGCTTGAGATGCCACTCGTAAAAACCAGCAGTGCGAGAGATAGAGAGAAACGGGAAACCTGGATCTGAAGTTTCATAACGAACTCCTGATATGAGTTGGACGCTCCTGCTTTGTAGGTAGTTAGTTCAACACCATTTCGATTGTTTGTGAGCTGGCAGTTTTGACAGGTATCGGAGTTTTACGAACTGCAGGCATAGTAAGCGCGTCGTTGACTCACTGCATCAGATTGATCCGAGCACCAACAGGGTCGGACTGAAGGCCGTTGTCATTTCATCACAGTCGGTGCTTCGTGGTCGTTTGGAGCACTGTCAGTAGTGACAGTGGAGGTAGGTGTGAGGGGACATCTTGGCCACGCTGCCCTTAGGCACAACGATTGCTGTGTCCCGGAGTCGGCGTTTGACACTGGCGTTCGTGCTGATCATCGAGAAAGCCGATCGGGTTCTCGCGGTTTACGGTGCCAGAAATGGCTGTATCTTGTATCGCTTGTCATGTTCTCCGCGGCTAGTTTTTGTTTTTAGCTCTGTGCGTGAGCCTGGGCAAGACGAACTCTTGTATCACGTTGCCGACCATACGCTCGCCGGTGCCGATCATGAAATTCTCAAAGAACGGCCCGGGTCCACGATTCGACGCTGGATAGTAGGCGTTCGAGAGCGCGGCCGAGGCCAGATCGCCACCCACGCTGGAGTAGTTGGGCTGCAACCGCCCGTTGTCTCCCTTGCAGATAAATGGGCTTGAGAGCGCGTGGAAAACGCGAGACCGGTTCGTGCCTGTGCCTTGATAGAAGTAGCGCGGATCCTGGTGCAAAAGCGATGGCAGAATGGCGCCGCCGATCATAATGTCGGAAAGGCCGTCGGCGGCGGCAGCGCCGAACCGCTCGCCATAACCCTTCAGACCTTGACCGTAGTTGAGAATGTCGCCTGCCTGGTTGATGCCGGCAAGCACTACTACACCGACGATGGTAATCGGATCGGTAGCGGTCTTGAGGGCGAGGCGAAACTTTAGCTTCGTCGTAAGCGGCGCGGCGTCGGGATCATAGGCAACGTAGAAATTGGGGATGATACCGAAAATCCGCTGTTGCTCTTCGAGCTTGACCTGCTCGATGGCGATCTGTTCGCGGGAATAGATCACAGATACCTTGGTCAGCGCCTCTCCGATTTTCAACTTGCTGCCCGTCAGGATTACGTACTGGCCGGGATTAACGATGATGGCGGGTGAGGTCCAGTTTGCGAATCCCTTGGCACTGATGCTTACGTTATAAACTCCTGGATCGAGATATTGAATTCAAAGAATCCGTTGTCGTCTGACACAACGGTGCGGGGATCTCTGAGGACAGGGCTTTCGAGAACAACACTGGCCCCGGAAACGGTGTCATTGTTGACATCGATGACAGTGTCGGTAATACGTCCTTTCTCCGGCTTAGGTGCATTAAAGTCCTGCGCCGCCAAAGGCGCGGCCATTGCAATCCCCGCCAGGATCAGTAGCCAAATTCGTAGGGTTCTCACGCAAACGCGAGCCTAGAACGCCTATTGCCTATTGGGAACTGCTAAGAGTGACAGTAGCAAAGGGGAGTGGGAAACACTGGATTGAGTGTTCTGCCGGCAGCTTACAGTGAGGTTTACTACCAGCGGAAGCGAATCGCGAGTTGGATGATGCGCGGCGTCACCTCGCCCGCGGGTCCTCCGAGTCCATTGAAGTTTTTCGCCGCGTCAAACGTGGCTCTCTGGAAGTTTGCCAGCGTCAGCGGCTGTCCATCGGCGCCCATATAGAGGCCGGTGAAGGGGTTGAGACAGCTCGCGGTGCAGTTGAAGTTAGGATTTGGCGCGCCGTTCACGGTGGGGGCCGGCAGCAGCAGGAGATTCAGAGCATCGAAAGAGTTGTTGAAAATGAAACCCGGACGGTTAAACAGGTTGAAGACATCCATCTTCAGCTCCAGGCTGGCAGAGTCCCACTTCGGAATCCTGATGGCCTTGGTCAGCGAGATGTCGAAGCGGTAGATCGCAAGGCTTTGGCCTGCATTCCGGACAAGATTGCCGTCGATGTACTGAAAATCGACAGGCGTGCCGGCGAAGCTATCCACCGGACCCGACGTGCTGGCTGCCGCGGGGGCCGCAAATGTGGTCTGCAATGCTGCGCAGTTGTTCAGCCCTGCCTTAGCGCAAGCGGCCGCGCCAGCTGGACCCACTTCCAGGTTCGTGCCCGAAATCGAGCCAATGTTCGTAGCTACCAGAGCGCCTATCGGCGCAGCTGCGCAACCTGGAGCGGACGATCCCGCCGTGCAGACGTTCGGTCTCTGCATGGTTTCGCTGCCCAGGTCCGTAAAATTCAGTCCCGTGAATGAAGCGTCGCCAGTTGAAACCGGAAATGGCCTCCCGGATTGCAACGTGCTCATCATGCCGAATGTCCAGTCGTTCAGGATGGTGCGAACAACCGGAGAATCGAAGAGGTTATTTGTATCCGCCACGAAGTTGAAGTTGACCAAGTGACGGACATCATTTTGAGCGGAGGCATTTTCCAGGGAAAGAGGTGCAAGTGGATTCCCGGGTTCCGACAGTCCGAAAAAGTCCTCTCCGTCAGACAGAGTATGGGACCATACATAGCTGCCCTGGAACTGGAGGTGGTGCGACATCCGCTTCACTGCCGTGATCACAAGTGCGTTGTATCCCGACTCGCGATCGCTGAAGACCGTGCGGATCGGTCCAAAGGCTGGATTAGGAACGCCCGGCATATAGAAATATCCCGGATGGCCCGGGTCGGCGATTGGCGTCGGGAAGTTGGTATCCTTTTCGCCGAGCAGGTTGTGTGCGAACACGCCTTGGTACCCGATGCTATAGGTGAAGGAAGATCCCAACTGCCGCTGGTACACCAACGAGAACATGTTCACTTGCGGGTTCTTAAGTGTTGGCGATATGGGACGGACTCGTCCGTAGTACCCGACCGGCTTGAAGAGTTCCAATAGAGACGTGCTCGGCGTGTTTGGATAAGACTTGAGCACCTGCTCACCCGTGGTCGCCCCGTCGCTACCTATCGATCCTGGAGTGATGCTTTGCGTGAAAATAGTGTCACCGTCGAAAATCCGCGAATTAACCACCACGTTGAGATCCACCATTTCCGTGAATCTCCCGCCCGCGGCGCGAATCACGGACTTGCCAGGGTCTCCAAAGAGCCAGTGTCCAATCCCATTCTCAAAATTCGGGCTCCAGGCGACACCCAGACGGGGCTGCCAGTTGGTGTTGTCCGATCCGCAGGCGGGAATCAGACCATTGGACTGCAAGCAGCCTCCCGGCACCTGCGGGTCGGGGACAGTTCCACCTGTGAACGCTCCATCCTCCTTGTCGTAGCGCAATCCATAGTTCACAGTAATGTTGCGCCGGAGCTGCCAGGAATCTTGAGCGTAGAACCCATAGATGTTGTCGGCAATGTTTACAGTACCCGGTCCCAGCCCGATTGTGAATTGCGACGGGCACAGGCCGTCCGCCTGAGGAAAGAAGGAGTTGATGCAGGGTCCCGGGGCGAAGTTGGAGTATTCGCCGTAGTGAAATTGCTGATACAAAGCCTGGATGGAAAAATGACTGATATTAACACCGAACTTAAACGCATGACTGCCCCGCGTCCATGACAGGTTGTCGATGTATTGGAAACGGTTCTGGAAATCGCCCTGCGGGCAGCAGAAATCCGCCCCGACATATGCGTCAGGCAATGACTCTGCAGGCAGGGTGCTCGCTGTCAGCGTCGACAACAGGAAGCGGTGCCAGAAAAACCGTGCCTGGTTGACAGTATGAGATGTCAATGTAGAAACCAGGCCAATGTTTAGGCCTGAGTCGTGAATGGTCGAGTTGACCAAGCCACTCGGATCGGTGGTGCCCGGCGGCGTATTTAGAAGAACGTTGGACGACGTGTCGCGCTGTATGTTGTAACGCACCATCAGCAGGTGTTTGGCGCTGAGGTTGGCGTCCACTTTCGTGGACCACAGCAGTTCGTTCACGGGCTGATTGATGGTGACGTTTTGTCCGAAAGGCAAAGAAGTTGCTGGAGCACCCTGCGTGGTGTCCTCAAGGCTGGCAAACCAGAACAAACGGTTCTTCACAAGCGGCCCACCCGCCGTGAATCCATACTCGTGCTTGAAGAAGGGAGCACGGCTGGTCGGATCGCTCAGGTTGTAGAAATAAGTTGACGATTCCAGGTTTCGTCCGCGGAAGTACGCGTGGAGGTCGCCGTGAAAGCCATTGGTTCCCGACTTCGTGACGACGTTCATGATGATGCTTCCGGCCTGACCGTACTCCGCGTTGTAGTTGTTCGTCAGAACTTGAAATTCCTTTATCTCTTCCACCGATGCGCCGAGCGCGTCGCGCGCGACAAGGATCTGCGCTTCATCCCACATATTCCCGCCGTCCACATTGACGGTCATGCCGCGGTCGTTAATGTTGCCGGGGCCGACGAGGTCAGAAGAATCGCTGGTGTAGTCGTACCTCACCCCCGGGGCTGAAACGGCCAAGCCTTCGAAATCGTTGGACACGCCACCGACACTTTCGTAGGACGTCGTGGTCGGAAGATTCGCCACGTCTTTCTCGTTGATCAGCGTAGAAACGTCCGTTTTAGCAGATTCGATAAGGGGTAGTTCCGCAGTTACCACCAGCGACTGCTTGTCCCCGGCAGGCACCAGATTGAAGTTGATGTCGCGCTGCTCGCCGACCCACAGGTCCACGTTCTTCACTTCAACTCTGGCGAACGATCGGGCTGCGATGACGACATCGTAAATGCCGGGCGGCAGATCATCGAATCGGTAAATACCGTCCAACGTGGTTTGCGTGGTTCGGTCGATACCTGTTTCCTGGTCAGTTGCGGTAACCGTCGCGCCTGCGACAGACGCTCCCTGCGGATCTTGTGCACGGCCCGTAAAGATTGCGAAGGACGCGCTCTGGCCGTGAGCTCCTTGAGCGTTTAGCAGCAACACTACTATGACTGCAATGGACGCTATCCATTGCCGCCTCGTGCGAATGCGATTCATATCCATTTCACAAGGGGGCATGCAGAGAATAGTTTCGTAAGCGTGCTAATGCAAACAGGCAAAGCTGCGCCCGAGTGCGACGGCTTCGATGCAGGTTCTTTCTTCTCCATCCGCAGCAGTCGACAGCGCTTGAGCAGCGCGAGCATATTGCAAGACGGGTACCAGCGTTACAGCTTATTCGAAAATCGTTGGGGCTAACCTTGCTAAGATAGGCCTGAGAACATCACCGATGGCACTCCGTGGGGTAGTTGCTCGTATCCGTGTTTGCCCGCGACGCTTGTGATCGGATTCGTTCTTACTCGCTTTTGGCCATGTGACTGCCCACGCAAGGTAGATCAAGGCGCCGAAGGAGATAGTCACAATCAGCAAAGCCTTCCCGATAGCCCAGGCGAAAACCGCGTCGTCCACTCTTCCGCCTCCGTTGAGAACACATGTTGAGCCCTGTGCACATCGCTTGCAACTGTCAGAAATGACAGTAGACAAAAATCGTTATCGCCAGAAGAAATTTGGGACCCGCAATATACAACCCGCGGTCTGGGCGCCCTGCAAAGGAAGAATGCGTGGAGGAGGTCGCCTCGCTCATGAAGAATA
>JBAVUV010000656.1:0-4882 GCA_049696955.1 Candidatus Sulfotelmatobacter sp.
AAACGCGACTGGGTGCTGCAGCAGACAGATTTGGGTCTCAGGTAGATCTGAGAAGGGGCTTTGAATATGGAAGGCAAAGGGACTACAGAAGAAACGGAACGACCGGCGGCGGCGAAAGCGGATAGCGCCGCCACACCGAAGAGGCGCCGGAATAGCGCTGATGCAGACCTTCGCTATTTTCTGGTGAAGCCCGGATCGTCTCCGGCAAGGCCGGAACTCGGCCAGGAAATGGCGAGCGAGGGAGAGGCGCTGATCGAGGCATTCAGGACCGGCCAACCGTTCTACACATTAAAGGCATGGAAGGCAGTTCCGGAGGTGAATGGCGGTAATCCTGTGATCGTGAAACAGGCCGTCGCCCAGAAAACGATTTAGAGCTAATTCGATGACATCAGCACAAACGTTTCTCAGGTGACCAAGACGTTGCTTTTGGTCCTTTGAGCAACCCTGCGGCTTTATGCGGGGAAATGTGCTGACCGGCGCTTCTTGCACTCGAAGCCTGGCCCAGTAACCGAAACGGGAAGCCAGGTGAGAGCGCCGAAGCTTGCGGTCACGCAAACTCCTTAACTCGATCCTGGGTCTCCCAGGAAAAACAAATAGTTAAGGAGAAAAAACAATGACGAAGAATACGACGACGAACAATTACAGAATCCCGGCCGACCAACTCCAGAACCTTGAGATCGACCGCAACGGGCGGATTGCGCCGCGGTTGCACGATCTCGAGCCACTCAAGAACACGCTACTCAGCGTGCTCTATCCCGGAATCAAGGTGGCCAGCGTAAACGTGCCGGCCGAGCCTCTCGACGATTACGAAGAAGCCCAGGTCGAGAACGCTCTGGCCCGGCTCGTCTGGAACGGGGCTCACTACAAACTAGTAGGCGCGAGCGGTTCCGCAAAGAAAGGCAAGTTCTATTTTGTGGACCGGGACCACAGCCGGGCGATTGCCGAGCGGTTCCAGCACTGGCCGCAGGCGGCGATTGTTTACTTCGGGATCCTTGTCTCGCCCTGCAAGGTGATGATGGAGGAACCCGAAGTGCGTGTCCTGGTTGTGCCTGACAGAGAACTAGGAACTAATGACTGCCGCGGATGGATCAGGCGGTCCATGTTCCAGCGCCTCCGACAAAAGCATGATGACGAAATCCTCTCGGCCCAAGTGGAGCGGTTACGACGCGAGTGTTATGGAAAAGCGAGCGGCGAGAACCCGTGCAAGGCCGAAGAGTCAGTTCTTCTAAGGGACGCGAATCGGGAAGTTGCCGGGAAGCGTCTCCCGGAAGATCGTTTTTACCAATTCCGCATGGCCTTCGCTGATACGCAAGCGAAAGGCGCATTCAAAATCATGGAGGACGATGTTTCGGACGCGCTGGAGGCGGACGTTGTTCTGCCGGAGAGCGCGGTCAAACCAGGGCTGAAGATTCCGGCGGTGATGTACTCGATCTTTGGGCCGGGCAGAAGATTTCGCGGGAATGTCGTCGTAGGCATTCGCGAAGTCTCCCGCCAGCTCGAGTTTGAGTCCAGTTACACGCTGGTTGAACATGCTCCGGAAGACTCGATTCAGCTGGAAATCTTGCCGCAGGCGATGAAGCAGGTAGCGAAGCTGAGTGAGGCCGTTGGCGAGGGCCGATACGAGGATTTGCTCGAAATCCTCGGCCACCATCCGGACCGGTCTTTGCCGGATGGAGTGGAGCCGGACAGCGAAGAATTCCGGGTCGTTGAAGGGCTGCTTCTGGCCGACGCCAGCGGTGAAATCGTTCGTCATCCTTACGTCAACAATCAACTCAATAAACTATTGGCGCGCTGGGCGTTCAAGGCGGCGACGAGCGGAGGTTTTCGTCTTCCCGCATTTGCTCTGATGGATGACGGATATCTCTTCCTGAAGGATGGTCAGGTGTTTTCGGGGGCCGATTGGATTCCTGAATACAAAGCCATCGTTTCGTTGGCCTCAAAACACGGCCTGTGCGTCCGTTACCCGATACGCATGGTTGACGATCTCCTCCCGTTCGGAAATCTCTCGGACGAAGAGATCGTAGTCCACCTTAACAATGATCTTTGCCGGAATAACAGCACGCTTACCGATTCGGAAATTCGCGAGTTGGTTCAACGGCAACTTCGACTGGAGGGCACCTATGTCCTCCATTCCGAGACGGCAAAGAAAAATGGCGGCGACTTTGATTTCGACTGGGTTTGCCTGGTCGAAGAAGACCGGTTCCCTCGGTTTGTGAGGAATCGGTTTTCCAGAGGCCTGGGCGAGCAACAGGGGAAAAACAAGGCTAACAAGGCGAAGGACCCCTGGTTCAATCTGGAGCACGTGGCCATGAAGGCCAGAGGGAATCACATCGGCTCGATCACTGATCTGATGACCTCTTGCCGCGCAGTGGGCCAGGAAGGACTGGCTGCGCAATTGGCCAAAGAACTCCAGAACGCGCTCGACAGCCTCAAGTGGCAAGTCCAGCCCGATCTCAAGCTGGTCGCCGAAATACGGCAGAAGGTACGTCAGGCGCCCTGGCTTCGTTACAAGAACGAACGCCGGTGCTCTGATTTACCGCTCCATCTGGAGGTGGAGAAGACCGACCGCGTCGGCCACCTCTATAACCATGTTCGCAAGCAAATCGAAGACCTGCTGATCAACAAGGCTCCGATTGAGGCGTTCAAGGCGCTCGTGGTGGGAGAACAGGTCAGCCGCGAGATGCTCGAAGATTGCCGATTCGTCAATCGGGTTTACGCCGCGATGGTCGGCAAGATCGTTGAGAGGCGAGAACAACTCAAGAAACAACTGGAGAAGGCAAAGGCTGAATGGGACACGGTGCGGCAGAGTTCCGACAAGGAGCTGCGTCGGCAGATGCTGTTTGCCATGAATCAGGCATACGGTGCATGCCGCGGTGACGAAGAACGGGGCAGGTATGAGATGAAAGCGGTTCTCGCTTTTATCCGCATCTGGGCACAGAACAAGGCGGAGAATCGCATGGGCTGGCTGCAGGCGCTGAACCGGATTGTATGCACCGGCCAACGCTCCAGTGGCTCGATTCTCTTTCTTGCTTTTCCGCAAGAGTTGATTCTGAAACTTGCGGAACGTACGGGCGGCAAGCCCGTCCGGGTCCATGTTCCGAAGCTCTACGACGGACTCGTGAGGACCGACTCGTGCGGCCGAGCTTTCCTGGTTGACCCACTTAAAGGAGGAGGACAGAAACACACGTTCCTGTTCAAGTACCTGGACGGGAAGATTTTCCTCGATGACGACAAAACCGAGCAGCCCAAGGCAGAAACATCAACCGAATCTTGCGCTGAATCAGAGACAGCGGAGGCTGCAATCCCCACCGCCGTTGCCGATGAAGCCGTGGAATTTAATCCCGGCGCTTTCAGCGATGAAGAGGCGAGCAATGCACCCTGGGTCATGTGAGGCACGAACCGCTTTGAGCGGAATTCCTTCCGGATTCCGCTCAGGGCTTTAAGAAGGAATCATGAAAAGAACGGTTTCGCTCATCCTCATCTATAGCCTTTGTGCCGTCGCCGCGCTGTCCCAGCAGACGGGCACCCCCAGTTCGAACTCCGTCGTCCATGTCGCCACCGCGCTGAACCACCTGACGGTTCTGGAGTTCCACGAGCCGGTCAGCATGGCGGCCGCTGGCAGTTCAGATTTTCAGATTGAGCGAGAGGCGAACAAAGTCTTCGTCAAGCCCGTTAAATCAGGGGCGTCGACGGACCTTTTCGTTTGGACGGCCTCCCAGCGGTTTGCTTACGAGCTTGAAGTCACGCAAGAGGTGAAGGACATGAGTTTTGCGATTGATACTGCCCAACCGGCCGCGGCCCCGGCCCCGGTTTCGAAATCGGTCGTGGAGACCGATACGGATCAATTTGCCGACGTCGTGCTGACCCGTGCGCTCATGGGGGCCGAGGAGATCAAGCAAAGAAATGCACGCAAAGCGAAGAGCCAGGTTAGCGTGCGCGTGGAACGGGTGTTTCGCACGAAGAGCACTGTCTATATCGGCTACACGATCGAGAACAACAGTGACCTTTTCTATCGTGTGAATGCGCCACTTGCGTTCGAGCTACAGACCGGCGACTCTCCCATTCCGCTTGCAAGCCTCGCACATACGCAGCTCGACCGAGCCATGCTGGAAGTGATGGGTGACACCGAGGAACTGGCACTGCCCGTCGCTCACGCTGAGGCTGAGACCGACGATCTTCATCCGGGCGAGACTACACGGGGGGTCGTTTCCATTCGAAAAGATCTGAAATCACCGGCAGTGGTGCAACTTGTGTTTCGCGATGGGGTAAAAGCGACGGTCGTGCTCTGAAATGAAAGCGGATACGCAACTCGGCGAGATGCACAACCGGCTCATAGACTGCCATCGGCAGAATCCTAGGGAGGGCCTTGGCGATGCGCTGCTGATGTATATACAGGATCCCCTAAAGCCCCGGAACGAGCAGGGTCGATTCCGTGTGAATCCGATCCTACTGCTTCTGGCTAGCGTCCTTGCGCTCGTCTTCGGCGCTTTCCTGGTCTTCAGCGTGGTTCGGTCATGACCGTAGAGAACGAGTATAAGCTCGGCCGCCGCGCCTTCCATCAGAACCAGGAAGAGAGCATTACAGTTGCCCTGGCCATCGTTGCGATTATCTTGCTCGCCGGAAGTTCCTACATCCTGGTAAATCGTTTTCACCTACGCTCGCTGCAACTCGTGGAAGGTTGCCTCTATGCGTTCTTCGCATTGGTTGCCGGCATCGCCCTCGCCTGGTATCTGATTACCCTGCGCCGTCGCCGCGAGGCGAATTGGCCTCATCCTCCTTTATTCATAAACCAGTCGAAGGACCGTGCGGCCGTCAAAGCGGCCTTCGCGCAGAATGCGATCATCCTTGGTTATGACGTGCACGGCAAACCGTGGTTCTGGCC
>JBAVUV010000657.1:0-2887 GCA_049696955.1 Candidatus Sulfotelmatobacter sp.
GTATAGACTGATGAAAAAGCCAAAGGAGTTGGTTACAGGAAAGTAATTTTTCTGTAAACTTTTGCTCCTCGGTTCCTCAAGCCTTACACCCTTCCATCGGCAATTCTAGGACCGATATCACATGCCATCGCTCTAATAGTGTGGAAAACTTGCCAGCCGTTTCGTGGGTCCGCATAATCCTCCCCGCAGAGCCCAGAGGTTTCCTAAAAGTTAAGACCATTAGCGACCCGTCACCTTAAAGCTCAGTATTTTCAAAGATTTCTGAAACGTCAGAAACAGGCTGCAATTTCACTTTTCCTGTCACGGCAACTTCTTTTGTTATCACAGGTTGGTTAGCCAAGTAAATTATTACCCTATTTTGTGCCATTCAACGCCTTGAGAACCAGATTCTTCCCCCCTGTCGTGATGAGGAAACAGGCTGAGGGAGTAGGGCGCACGATAAACGAACCCTGAACTGGGACGATGTGCTCTCTCTAATCCGTGAGGTTCGTACTGCCCAAAAACCCATCGAATTTGCTCTCGCTAAGTGGTTGAGTTAGCGAGACCGGAAACGGGTTTCCCATCCTGCCCGAAAAGATATGTTATTGGGCACCCTTGGGGGGGCTGCTGGCTCTGATCAGATCAGGGAACGCAATACCGGAAATTGAGGAGAGTCGCATGCCGAAGAAGGACCAGATTACGTCGTCTGAGAAGAAGCCGCCGTACGTGGCGAAGGTAGCCCTCACTATGAGCTTTCCAGAGGCGAGGTACGACAGGAGTGGATTTGTCCCGTTGGCCGGTCAAAACCCGCACTCGGCAGAGGTACACGCTACGATTCGGATTGACTTGGCTCACTCCCAGTGCTAACGTTCGCCCGTGCTGGCCATCCCCGCCGCGCTTCTCGCGCCCGCACCCCACTCCGGAGGAAGGTAGTAGACAGATGATGCCCATCAGAAAAAATCCGTAAGCGCCACTCCGATAAACGTCAGGGCCCCGTAGCACCTAAGGAGGTCTCCCATGACGAGCTCACGTTCCTTCAAGATCCGAACTATCCGCCTGGTTTTGCTTTCCGCGCTGCTGCTGATTGCCGCCCACCCAGCGCAGGGCCAAACCGAGACCGTGCTCTACAACCTCTTCACAAACGACCCCGATGGCGCATACCCATATGCCGGTCTCACCTCTGACGGTGCTGGCAACTTCTATGGGACAACCGCTTCAGGCGGGTGCAACCTGCCCACATGCCAGCCCCCACTCCCGGCTGGCGGAACGGTATTTGAGCTCTCGCCGAACGGCTACGGAGGGTGGAACGAGACCACTATCTACACCTTCTGCTCAGAGCCCAACTGCGTGGACGGGGCGGGACCAATGTCGAACGTGATATTCGACAGCGCGGGGAACCTCTACGGAACAACTGTCTTCGGCGGGAGCGGCGGCGGCGACAATGGGTGCGCGGCTTTTGGAAATGGATGCGGCGTCGTGTACGAACTTAGTCCCGTGGGAACAGGCTGGAAAGAGACCGTCCTGCACAGTTTTTGCACGCAGAGCGGTTGCCCGGACGGTGCCAATCCGGGCAGCCTGATCTTTGACGGGGCCGGCAATCTCTACGGTGCCGCCGGAAACGTCTTCGAGCTAAGCCCGTCCGGCGGCGGATGGACCGAACAAGTGATCTATGGCGGCGGTGGCGGATGGCTGACTATGGATGCCGCAGGAAACATCTTCAGCACCACGTACACGACAGTATACGAACTGTACGAGCTGTCACCGAACGGCAAGGGCGGCTGGACTCAAACCGTGATCCACGCCTTTGGGGGCGGCGTACAACCTGAAGGCATTCCTGTGCTCGATAGTGTTGGAAACCTTTACGGCACAACCTCGAATGGGGGCTATGGTTTTGGAACGGTCTATAAGCTCAGTCCCGGAAACAACGGACAGTGGACAGAGACGATTCTCCACTCTTTTGGAAACAACATCAGCGATGGATACCTTCCTTTGGCGGGGCTTGTCTTCGATGCGGCCGGGAACATTTACGGCACTACGGCCTATGGCGGGTCCCACGGCTGGGGAACCGTCTTCGAGCTAACCCACGCTGGCTCTGGAAAGTACAAGATTCTCTGGAATTTTAATGGCTGGGACGGAATAGGTCCGGTAGACAGCCTGATTCTGGACAGCGCTGGCAACCTCTATGGCACGACCAACGAGGGCGGATCGACTTACGGGCTCGGGCCGGACGGAAACGGGTTCGGCGTTGCGTTCGAACTAATAACATCGACCAAGTCCGGAACCTTCACCAAGCTGGCCTCCACATTGAACCCGTCTATATATGGCCAACCGGTTACATGGACGGCGAAGGTAATCACCACAGGGTCCGTCCCGCCCACAGGAAAAGTGAACTTCACGTGGGGTGGCCAGTCCATCGGCACCGCCGCGCTCGACTCCAGCGGCGTGGCCACACTGACCAGATCCAACCTCAACGCCGATTCCTACCCCTTGACCGCAGTGTACCTGGGAGATGCGAACAACACGGGCAGCGCTTCCGCCATCCTGAGTCAGGTGGTAACAGAAACCACGAGTTCGGCTACGCTCAGTTCATCGCTGAACCCATCAACCGCAGGCCAAGCAGTAACCTTCACCGCCACGATCTCCTCGCCCACAGTCCGCGCCACCGGGCCAGTGACCTTCACAGCGGGGAAAACGGTGCTGGGCACAGCTCAACTGAGCGGCGGCAAAGCAAAGTTCAAGTAACAGCAACTTATTATGGAGACTCCAACATTACCGAGAGCTCGGCTTCGGTAACGCAGAAGGTGCAACAATAAACCGAAGAACAGGAGTCACTTGAAGTGAAAACAATTTACATGGACGGCAAGCAGGAGCCCGGATTGGTGGACGTTGTGTCTGCTAACAACATGCG
>JBAVUV010000658.1:0-5564 GCA_049696955.1 Candidatus Sulfotelmatobacter sp.
GCGGCTGGGTGGGGCGGCAAAATTCTTTCAGCGCCATCTCCTATGACATCTACAAAACCAAGCCGGAAAATGTGGATCTTGATAAGGTGACTCTCGACGACGCCAGCCGTTACACTCTGTTCACCCCCCTGCCGGACACGCATCAGTGGGCTTCCTTCGGCCATCTTGGTGGCTATTCGTCGGCCTATTACACCTACCTCTGGGACAAGGTAATTGCGGAAGACTTCTTCCTGCAATTCGACCACAACAACTTGCTGGCCGGCGATGCGCCAATGCGATATCGCCGCGTGGTCCTCGAACCCGGCGGATCGATGTCAGCCAATGATCTGGTAAAGAATTTCCTCGGTCGCCCGCAAAATATCGCCGCACTGCAGCACTGGATGGCAGAAGAATTCAATACTACAGCGGGAGGTACGAAGGCCGCGGGACAGTGATTGCTTTCGCCGCTTATGTTAATTTTCCGTTAAATTCGCCTAACCCGATTGACCGCCGTAGGTAACGCCATTAGTCTGCAAGCCATGACTTTGCCAGACACGACCTCGGCAAACTTGGATCAATTACGTCTCGCCTACATACAGGCAACTGACGAATGGGTTGGCGCGATTCGGGCTGAAGAAGCACTAGCGACGGTCGACCATTCCATGATCGCGATGGAAAAATGGGACGATGCCCACTTCCGCGAAGAAGACTCCCACGCGAAAGCTACCCAGGCCCGCGACGCCTACAAGGACGCCCTCCGCGCAGTGAACTACGGGATCTAGTTCGTCGTGCTTCCTTAGCCATTTGGCGCAAACTTTGTCCCTTGCACCGCCGTCCGGGTCGCCGCAGGATCAAACGTTCATGAATTTCCTTCCTGACCGAAGGTTGGCGGAAAATTGGGGTTGACCCGCAGGCGCAATGCGGGCAGTCTGAAGCAGAGGCAGAAGTTTAGTAGCGCTCTTGAATGAACTCGGCAATCGAAGCGTAAGCCTTTGCCAGAGTTTCTTCATCCGGCAGAAATACGATGCGAAAGTGCTGCGTGCCGGGTTTCTGTCCGAAGCCGGAGCCGTGCACCACCATCACATGTTTCTGGCGAATGAGTTCCTTGACGAAGACTTCGTCGCTCTCGGGGACGTCGCTTTCTGGAAAACGTATGAGCGGGAAGGCGTAGAAAGCGCCGCGAGGCGCAACGCAACTCACGCGCGGGGTCGTTTCGCACCACTTCTGCGTAAGATCGCGACGTGAGCGCAGTTTGCGCTGCACTTCGACCAGATGATCCTGCGGACCTTCAAGCGCCGGCTTGATCGCATATTGCTCGGGATGATTGGCGCACAGACGCGCCCGCAACAGACGGTGAATGCCTTCGGCATAAGGCTTAACGGCCGCAGCATCACCGGAGACGATGCCCCAGCCGATGCGCCATCCCGGAACCAGATAATTTTTCGACATGCCGCCGAAAGTGATGCAAGGGACGTCGGGAGCGACGGAGGCGAAAGCAATGTGCGGAGTATCTTCGAGAATCAGCTTGTCGTAGATCTCGTCTGAGAAGACGACCAGATTATGCCGCCGCGCAATCTCGGCAATCTGCTCCAGCATGTGCCGCGAGCACAACGCGCCGGTGGGATTGTTGGGATTGATCAGCACAATCGCGCGCGTACGCGGCGTGAGCTTGCGTTCGATGTCGGCCAGCTCCGGCTGCCACGCGTCGTCTTCATTCAGATCGTAAGCATTGAGCGGAATTCCGAGCTTGCACAACACGGCCGAGTACAGTGGATAGTCGGGCTTAGGAGTAAGAATGTTTTCGCCAGGATTCACTAAAGCAGAAATGCAGAGATCTACCGTTTCACTTACGCCAGATGTAACGAAGACATCGCGCACCGTCGTGATGCCCTTGCGCACGGCCTCCCCGCGAATCGCGTCGAGCGCTTCCGGAATTCCGGGAGACGGCGCATAGCCGTTCTTTCCATCCCGCATCGCCTTGTAGGCCGCTTCGATGATGTGAGGCGGAGTTTGGAAATCGAAGTTGAGCGGATCGCCGACGTTCAGCGGGAGAACTTTGTGTCCCTGCTGTCTGACTTCATCGGCCACACAGGCGAGGTCGCGTATGGCGTAGCGAACGTTGTCGAGGCGAGAAGCGGCGGAAATTTCGTGCGTTTGGCTGATAGGAGTCATGGAATGCCACGCCGGGGATCATGGCCTGACAGGAATTCTAAATGCATGGGCCGCGGTGCAGGGCAGAAATCTGCAAATTCAGGTTCTTGGCTTTGCCTAACGGAAAAGGAGCTAGCGGCTGGCGGGATCGAATACGAATGCCAATTCCTCGACGGTCTTGTCGGGGCCGGGAGCCGAAAACCGGACCTTTCTATCCGAGTATGGATATAACGGGCTTGACAATTATCCAAAATTGGATACACTATGTATGGATTCGTAGGGCACCATGTCGCCCCGGATGTGAGGAGCGAATTCTCCGACGAGGCGAAAGAAGTTCAAGGAACTCAGGGCTGCGCTGCGGAAAGAGCCGCACGCGGCCGGACACGACCGCAAGCTGCAGAAAGATGGATCGTGGCAGGTTGCGTTCAGAGTCGGGTTGCGCAAGGCGCTGGTCGGCTTTGACCGGGATGACCAGCAGCACCTGGTCTTTCTGAATTACGTGAAGTGGGATCGATATCGGGAGGCTCTGGACTGGGCTGCGGAGTTTCTCGCCGGCGATCCGGGGAAAAAGAAATGAATCTGAAGATACCGTTCGACAAAAGTGATGTTCACTACGATGCCTCGAAGGGCGAGGTTTCGCTCAAGCGGGAGAAGTTCGACGAGCTTATGCGCTTTGTGCGCGACCTGCTGGAAGAAACGCGGGAAACGGAGAACGAACGGGATACGGCACGGGCGCGGCAGAAGAGGAGCGCAGCGGTGGCGGACCAATATGCCGAACTGCTGCAGGATGCGAGCCGCAGCGTGGAGCGGTGGCTGAAGAGCAACTCCATTCAGGAGCTTTCGCGCCGGACGGAGATTCCGTACGCCACCTGCCATCGCATCGTGAGCGAAAGGCTCAACAGCGCCGAGGTGACGGTGGGAAATCTCGGCAAGATTCTGAAGGCAATGGGATCTTCCCCGGCAGAGCGCAGGCCGGTCATTGGTTTGTTTGTAGGGAATCCGGCCGCATCGTGGAAGGCGACCCTGGAGCGCATGAAATCCTCAGGAATGGAGATAATGATGGCGAACACCGGGCTGGATGCCGCGGAAAAGGCGGAAGAGTATTCGCCGGACCAGGTGATCGTCGATCTTTCCGCCCCGAACCTGAATCTGACGGGCGATATGTTCACGCGGCTGTGCGGGAACAGCCGCTTGACCGTGCTGACGGGCGCCGATCAGAAGAAGGCCCGCGAGCTGTTGGGCGAACTCACGGCTGACCTGTGACCCAGGGAAGTACAAAAGCCATGAACGAGTTGCTGGAGCGCTCCAAGTTTTTTTTCGAGCATGTGGCCTCAGTGCTGAACCTCGCCACAGGCGCCCTCGTTCTATCCGTCACATTCCTGCATAACGAAGAAGGCCACCTGAAGCAGACGTGGCTCCTGGATCGGTGCTGGATGTTCCTGTTCGCCACCATTTTTCTTGCCGTGGCCTACAACTACACCCTCAACCACTATGTGCGAAGCGACGGAGACCGGTACAAGGGGCCGCTGACCGTGCTGAGCCTGGCCTTTCACGTGGCCTTCGTGATCGCGATCAGCTATCTGTTCCGCTTCGGACTCTGGAACGTCTGAGGGCAACATCACGGTCTCCCGCTCCGAAATTACTCTCCCCGGTCTTAGTCTTCCCGGTCGATCTGCGCCTTTTGCAGCTTGTCGGAATAATCCACGTAGACCGACTTCCATTCCGTATAGAAATCGATGGCGCCGATGCCGCCTTCTCGGTGCCCGTTGCCAGTGGCTTTTGTGCCGCCGAAGGGCAGGTGGACTTCAGCTCCGATCGTAGGCGCATTGATATAGGTGATGCCGGCGTCAAAGTCGCGAATGGCGGCGAAGGCTTTATTCACATCCTTGGTATAGAGGGACGATGAAAGCCCATACTCGATGCCGTTGGCGATTTCGATGGCGTCCTCCAAGTCATCGCAGGGAATAATCGATACGACCGGGCCGAAGATTTCTTCCTGCGCGATGCGCATCGTCGGGTTGACATCGGAGAAAACGGTGGGCTCCATGAACCAGCCGTATTGGTAATCGCCTTTGTCGAGGCGATTGCCCCCGCACATCAACTTAGCGCCTTCGTTCTTGCCGATGTCGACATAGCTCAGATCCGTCTGAAGCTGTTTTTCGTTGATGGCTGGTCCCATCTCCGTCGTCTCATCGAGTCCGTTGCCAACCTTCAACTTCTTGGCGCGAGCAACGTACCGTTCGACGAACTCACGGTAGACACCCTTCTGCACGATGATGCGGCTGGTCGCGGTGCAACGCTGGCCAGTGGTGCCGAATCCGCCCCAGAGGCCACCTTCGATGGCGAGATCGAGGTTGGCGTCATCGAGCACAACCATCGGATTCTTGCCGCCGAGTTCGAGCGAGCAGTGTTTGAAACTCTTGGCCGCGATGCCGCCAATGATGCGGCCCACGGCGGAAGATCCGGTCAGCGAGATGGCACGCACGTCCGGATGTTCGGCCAGCGGAGTGCCGACTTCGGGGCCGAATCCGGCGACGATATTGATAACGCCTTTCGGTAGTCCGGCGTCAGTGAGGGCGCGGACGAGGTTAAACGTTGAGAGCGGAGTGTCCTGCGCGGGCTTGATGACGCAGGTATTGCCGCAGACGATAGCGGGCAACAACTTCCAGGAAGAAATCGCCATGGGAAAATTCCAAGGCGTGATCATGCCGCAGATGCCGATCGGCTGACGCACGGCCATGGCAAACTTATTGGGCAGCTCCGAGGGAACTGTCGGGCCAAACATACGGCGGCCTTCGCCAGCGTTGTAGTATGCGGCGTCGATGGCTTCCTGCACATCGCCGCGAGTTTCGTTCAACACTTTGCCCATTTCGCGGGTCATGTCGCGGGCATAATCTTCTTTGCGCTCGATGAGAATCTCGGCGGCACGAAAAACGATCTCGGCGCGGCGCGGCGCGGGGACGAGTCGCCATTTTGCGAACGCACGTTTGGCTGCGTCGACGGCGGCGTCAACATCAGCCTCCGAGGATTTCTGGAAGATGCCGACTACATCGCGCGTATCGGCGGGATTGCGATCTTCGAAGGTTTCGCCGGTCGAGGATTCCACCCACTCGCCGTCGATGAAATTCTTGACGACTTTGGTCGGAATCTGGCCAAGCATGGCCGGAGATGCCAGAGTATCGGTTGCCATAATTGCTCCTTATGAATGCTCATTATTGATGCTACAGAAGGGATGGAAGATGCGGCAAGGGAGAGAGCCTTCGATGTTTAAATCCCGCGCGTAGCGCGAGCATGTGCGGAGGGTGTTGCCGCATCCATGCCAAACTCAGTGCAAGCGCAACGGATGCGTTCAGCACATTCACGAGCCCTGTTGTAGCAACGTGATTTTGTCACCCTTACGGCAACATGAAAATGTCACCCTGGCGAAGCCAGGG
>JBAVUV010000659.1:0-3760 GCA_049696955.1 Candidatus Sulfotelmatobacter sp.
CAGTTTGCATCTCGATCTTTGGCTGATGAGTTGTCGCGTGCTGAAGCGCGAAATGGAATTCGCCATGTTTGATGCCCTGATCGAACGGTGTCAGGAACGTGGAATCCAGAAAATCGTTGGCCTGTATATTCCCTCGAAGAAGAACAGTATGGTCGCCGGCCACTATGCCGAGCTCGGTTTCACATCGATCGGGGGATCAGAGGGTCGCGAGTTGTGGAGCTTTGAAGTCTCGGCGACGTACTCGCCGAGAACCCGCTACATTCTCCGGACTGCGGAGGCATTGCAGCCAGCTCCCATCGCAGATGGCGCTTCCGTAGCGTCGGAGGTTTAAGTGCAATCCGTCTGCGACCAGAGCGCCGCCATTGCCGAAGTGAACACGCTGAACGCCAAGCGGGAGCCGGTTTGGCAGATCGAAGTGGATCGGGCAACGCCGGAGGAATGGTCCGGGATGCTCGATGGTTTCGAAGACGCGAACATCTATCAAACCTGGTCCTACGGCGCGGTCCGGTGGGCAAGAAAAAACCTCAGCCACCTGGTCTTGAAGCGCGACGGGGATGTTGTTGCCATGGCGCAGTTGAGAATTATCCGGCCTGCAAAATTCAACTTCGGCATGGCGTATCTGCGCTGGGGTCCCCAGTGCCATCGGCGCGGAAGAGAGCTTGACGCCGATGTCGCCATGAGCATGGCTCAGGCTCTGCGCGAAGAATACGTTCGCCGCCGTCGACTCTTGCTGCAGATTCTCCCCAACGCATTCGTGGAAACGCAGCGTGGGGTGCTATTTCAATCTGCTTTCAACAGCTTTGCACAGGAAGTCAGCACTCCGGCGAACTTATATCGGACTATCGTTCTCGACGTCACGCCTCCGCTGGATCAATTGCGCAAGGATCTCGATAAGAAATGGCGAAACCAGCTGACTCGGTCAGAAAAGAACGGCTTGACGGTGAGTGGTGATACCGGCACCGTAGCATACGGAATCTTTTGCCGCATGTATGCCCAGATGCTGAAGCGCAAGGCGTTCGAAACAACCGTTGACATTGCAGAATTTGAACGGATACAGAAAAGCCTGCCGGAAAGCCATCGCATGCGGATTTTGATCTGCGAGCAAAACGGAGTTCCAGTGGCGGGCATCGTTGCCTCGGCAATGGGGGATTCCGGGATCTATCTGCTGGGCGCGACCAGCGACGACGGGCTCAACTCAAAAGGTGCTTACCTACTGCAGTGGACGATGATCCAATGGCTTAAGAAAAATGGATTCAAGTCGTACGACTTGGGCGGCATCGATCCCGAGGGCAATCCGGGCGTTTACTCTTTCAAGAAGGGTTTCTCGGGAGCTGACGTATCGCAATTGGGTCCGTTCGTAGCCTGCGACAATGTGGTTTCTTCTGCGATTGTCCGGGCGAGCCTGGTTGCGAAAGGCGTCGTGCGAGGTATCGGCGCTCTGCGCCGCGGTCGCTAAACCATAAGTGGTGAAACCATAAAGTGGTGATTTGAGATCATGGTACAAGGCATCGAAACTCTAAGCGGATCAAGGGAACAAGCAGAGCACCAACCTTCCAATCAGGTTGAGCGGGCTGGATTCTTACCCCGTGGCAACTGCACACTACATCATCTGGGTTTTGTGGTGGCGTCGATCTCAGCGGTAGCTGAAGATTTTGCGTTTTCCATCTCGGCACATTGGGATGGCGAGATTATTCATGATCCCATCCAACGGGTTCGCGTCACTTTTCTTACTCCGCTCGACGTACGCAACCCCGTTTATGAGCTGATCGAGCCAGCGAGCGAAGCGTCGCCAGTCAGCAATTTTCTCAAGAAGCGTGGCGGACTGCATCATGTCTGCTACGAAATCGACGATCTGGAGGCAGGGCTGCGCGACGCGCGCAGTGCTGGTCTGGTGGTTGTGGCCGAACCCGCGCCGGCCGTGGCTTTTGCCGGCCGCAGAATCGCCTGGATTTGTTCCAAGCATCGTTTGTTGATCGAGTTGCTCGAACGCCATAAGAAGTAGGCCGCAAATTTCAATGGACATTTCAGTTGTCATCGTCGGTTGGAATGCCAAGCACTATCTGGAACTCTGCCTCCAGAGCCTGGCCGATGCGCCGCCACGCCGCAGCATGGAAGTGATTGTGGTCGATAACGCCTCGGCCGACGGCTCGGCGGAAATGATCGAAGCGCAATTTCCCAGCGTGAAAGTAATTCGCAGCAGCGAGAACCTGGGTTTCTCGAAGGGCAACAACCTAGGCATCCGCCAGTGCCAGGGACGCTATATCGCGCTGGTGAATCCAGACGTAATCGTGTTTGAGGGCTGCCTGGATACTCTCGCCGATTTCTTGGACGAAAATCCCAAGGTGGGGAATGTTGGTCCACGCGTATTCGACCCGGACATGACACAGCAAAGCACCTGCCGGCGGTCGCCTACGCTGTGGAACAACTTTTGTTCGGCCACGGGATTGGCCTCAGCCTTCAAGAATTCCAGACTGTTCGCGGGCGAGCACATGTTCTACTTCTCCCACGACCGTACACTGCCAGTGGATGTGATCGTGGGATGTTTCTCAATGATCCGCCGCGAGACTTTTGACGAAGTGGGCCTGCTCGACGAAAACCTCTTCATGTATGGCGATGACGTAGATTGGTGCCGCCGCTGCTGGAAGGCAGGATGGCAGGTCGTTTTCTTTCCCGGCGCCCGGGCGATTCATGACCGGGGAAAAATCACCGCATCGTATCCGGTTCGCTTCGCGGTCGCGCAACAGAAGTCCGTTCTGTATTACTGGCGCAAACATCACGGCTTTTGGGGTGAACTGGGAATGCGGACGATTATCCTTTCCCATCACTTGGCGCGCTACTCGGTTGCCTTGATCGGGGGGCTGGCGCGGGGAAAGCGGAATACTGAAGACGTTAGGAAGCAGGTCAGTGGAGCCTGCCTCCGGGCTCTTGTTTCCAGGAATGTTCCGCCGAAGGCCAAAGCAACAGCAAGTTGCCCGTCTACATGATTGGTTCGAATCCAGGTTCGCGCCTTACTGCGTATTACAAACGGCACGGATTCGGCGCCACGCTGCGCCGGTTTAGCGTCGCCGCAAGACGCACGCTCTTTGCCGGCCGCAGCGTCCTCTTTTATTGCGATCTCTCCGCGCTTGGTCCGGCAGCGCAAATGCCGAGTGGGCTGAAGGTAGAACGGCACAGAACGCAAGTCGATCTCAGTCCAGAAGATCTGCAAGAAATCACCAGCTTCTGGAATCCTGATTTGTCCCGCCGCAACCTGAATGAGCGTTTTGGCCTGGGCGCTTCGCTCTGGCTGATCAGATTGGAAGACAAGCTCGCGGGCTATGGATGGACGCTGCAGGGCCGCACCGTGGAACCTCATTATTTCCTCTTAGGACCGAACGATGTGCACCTTTTCGATTTTCACGTGTTCCCTCAATGCCGTGGTCGAAAAATAAACCCCCTGCTCGTCAACTATATCCTCCGCACCTTGGCCCCGGAATGTCGAGGGCGGGCATTTATCGAAGCTGCGGAATGGAACCAACCCCAGTTAGCTTCCCTTCGAAATACGCCTTTTCGTCAGCTGGGGCTCGCGAGAAAGTTCACTATGTTCGGTTATACCTCGGTTTGGTGGCGCGAGAACAAAACTGTGGATCAGCAACCGGCCTTCGAGGCACCTTTTGCTGCGACCGGTGGCGAGCAGAAGTGAGATATTCAACTCAGCGCTAACCCAATTGAATCAGTTACTTGTATGCTTTATCTCTCTAGTTAATTGAAGAGGTGAAGC
>JBAVUV010000660.1:0-5198 GCA_049696955.1 Candidatus Sulfotelmatobacter sp.
GCATACCGCCTCATCTTCAGTGAAGCGGATTTCCTGCCTGGCCTGATCGTCGACCGCTATAACGATATTCTCTCCCTGCAGATCCTCACCCAGGCAATGGACGCCGAGATGGTGCGCGCCACTTTGATTTCAGAGCTAACGGAGCAGCTGCATCCGGCTTCAATCGTCGAGCGCGTGGATCCTCGTGTCCGCCAACTCGAAGAACTGCCGCCACGCCCCTCTGGCTTGCTGCGGGGAGAGAAGAGTTCCACCGTCTTTACCATGAACGGCGTCCAGTTTAAATTCGAAGCTCTCGAAGGCCAGAAGACCGGAGCCTTCCTTGACCAGCGCGAAAACTATGCCGCCGCGGCCCAATATGCCCACGGTGAGGCACTCGATGTCTTCTCCTACCAAGGCGGATTCGCCCTCCATCTGGCCCCGCATTGTTCTCGCGTTACGGGGGTCGATAGCTCCCGGCCTGCACTCGAGGTCGCCGACCAGAATGCCGCGCTCAACCATCGCGAGATCGAGTGGATCGAGGCCAACGCCTTCGATCTGCTCAAAGACTATTCAGCTTCCGGCCAGCGCTATGACAGCATCGTCCTCGATCCCCCGGCTTTTGCCAAATCGAAGCGCGACCTGGATGCCGCCTTGCGTGGCTACAAAGAGCTAAACCTTCGCGCCCTGAAGATGCTTCGGCCCGGCGGAGTCCTGATCACCTGCTCGTGCTCCTATCATGTAGGTTCTTCGGATTTCGTCGAAATGCTGGCGAACGCGGCATTGGACGCGCAGCGCACGGCGCGCATCGTCGAGGTTCGCGGGCAAGCCAAAGATCATCCAATCCTGTTGAATATTCCAGAAACCGCCTATCTCAAGTGCCTCATATTGCGCGTAACTTAATGAAAACATGTAGTATGATGCACTTGATAATAACACACTCATATTTTATGCTTCTTTCGTGCTGAATTATCATCCAATCATTTGAACGGCAACACCGAATTCTTGAAATCCAGCACAGAAGGAGAATATTTCTATGACCGTACTTGCCCGTTGGGAACCTTTCCGCGAGTTTTCCACCCTGCAGGACCGCGTGAACCGCCTGTTCCGCGAGTCCTATAACGAAGGTGGCCGGGATGAATCCCTCACCGCATCCAGCTTCGCCCCAGCAGTTGATGTCTACGAGGACGAGCACAACGTGACCCTCAAGATCGAAGTGCCCGGAATCGACGAAAAGGATATCGATATTCGCCTGGAAAACAATACCCTCACCGTGCATGGCGAGCGCAAAATTGAGAAGGAAGAGAAGGAAGAGAATTATCGCCGCGTGGAGCGCCAGTATGGCAGCTTCACCCGCACCTTTACTCTGCCCACGACCGTGGACGCCGAGAAAGTTTCGGCCAACTACGACAAGGGCGTGTTGAAGGTCACTCTGCCAAAGAAAGCCGAAGCCAAGCCAAAGCAGATCAAGGTGAACATCGGTGGCGAGAAGGCCACTGATAAGACCCTGGAAGCCAAGGCCCCCAGCAAAGCCGCGTAAAAGAACAAATCTTGTGTGGGGACAGCCGCCCTCGGCTGTCCGTCGAGCGAAGCTCGACCCTTTTCAATCGTGGGAGGCGGCCGGCAGGCTGCTTCCCATTTAGTTTTTGCAACTCAATAGTTGTCATTTCATCAGATGTGCAGTTCGGCAATTTGAAAATCTGAGGTTTCCTGCCTCCGATTTTCAAATTGCCCGATCGCACAATCACTAAATTAATAATTGGAGTTTCATCATGGCCATCCGTTGGGATAAGTTCACCGTAAAGGCGCAGGAAGCCGTCCAGCGCGCCAACGAGCTCGCCTCGGAGCACGGCAATCCCGAACTGCTTCCCGTTCACCTGCTGGCGGCGCTGCTCGAAGATAAAGAAGGCATCGTTCCGCCGGTTCTGGAGAAAATCGGCATCGGGCCGCAGGCCGTTCTCAGCGACGTCTACCTCGAGATCGAAAAGCTGCCCAAGGTCTCCGGGGAATCGGCGCAGGCCACGCTCTCGAATGCGACGAACAAGCTGCTGGAACAGGCTTTCAAAGAGGCCTCCAACTTTACGGACGAGTATGTTTCCACTGAGCACTTGCTGCTGGCCATAACGCACTTGAAACAAGACGTGGCCCAGCGGATCCTCGCTCGTCACGGAGCCACGTATGACGCGATTCTGAAAGCGCTGACGTCGGTTCGCGGCTCTCAGAAAGTGACCGACCAGAATCCCGAAGCAAAATATCGGGCCCTGGAACGCTATGCCCGTGATCTCACCGAGCAGGCGCGCCGCGGCAAACTCGATCCCGTGATCGGCCGTGACGAAGAAATCCGGCGCGTGGTGCAGGTTCTTTCCCGCCGCACGAAGAATAATCCCGTGCTCATCGGCGAACCGGGCGTAGGCAAGACCGCCATCGTCGAAGGACTGGCGCAGAGGATTATTTCCGGCGATGTACCCGAGGTGCTCAAGAACAAGCGCGTGGTTGCGCTTGATCTAGGCGCCATGCTGGCCGGAGCGAAATATCGCGGCGAGTTTGAAGACCGGCTGAAAGCGGTGTTGAAAGAAATCGAAGATTCCTCCGGTCAGGTGATTCTCTTCATCGACGAGCTGCACACTCTGGTCGGCGCCGGAGCCAGTGAAGGCGCGATCGACGCCTCCAACATGCTGAAGCCGGCGCTCGCTCGCGGCGAGCTCCGCGCCATCGGCGCTACCACGCTCAACGAATACCGCAAGTACATCGAGAAAGATGCGGCGCTCGAACGCCGTTTCCAGATTGTTTTCGTCGGCGAGCCAAACGTCGAGGACACAATCGCTATTCTGCGCGGCCTGAAAGAGCGTTACGAAGTGCATCACGGGGTCCGAATTAAAGATTCGGCTATCGTCGCTGCCGCAACGCTTTCGCATCGCTACATCTCCGACCGTTTCCTGCCCGACAAGGCCATCGACCTGGTCGATGAGGCCGCTGCCTCGATTCGCATCCAGATCGATTCGCTTCCCACTGATATCGATCAACTGGAACGCCGCGCCACTCAGCTGGAGATCGAGAAGCAGGCGCTGAAAAAAGAAGACGACTCAAACTCCCGCGAGCGCCTGTCTGTCATCGAGAAAGAGCTGGCCGAAATCCGCGAGAAATCTAACGCCCTCAAGGCGAATTGGAAAAAAGAAAAAGAGCTGATCGCGCGATCCCGCGAGTTGAAGGAGAAAATCGAGAAGCTCAAACTCGAAGAACAGTCTGAAGAGCGCCAAGGGAATCTGCAGCGCGTGGCCGAAATCCGCTATGGGCTGCTGCGCCAGGCCGAAGAGGAACTAAACCGGCTGACCGTAAAGATCGAAGGCAAAGGCTCGGGCGCGCCGCGCATGCTGAAGGAAGAAGTGGACGAAGAAGATATCGCCCGCATCGTCTCCAAGTGGACCGGTATTCCCGTCTCGAAGATGCTGGAAGGCGAAGTGAAAAAACTGGTCACGATGGAAGACCGCCTTCGCCATCGCGTGGTTGGACAAGATGAAGCATTAGAGCGCGTGGCCAATGCCATTCGCCGCTCCCGCGCCGGACTCAGCGATCCCAAACGTCCGATCGGCTCGTTCATTTTTCTCGGCCCGACCGGCGTCGGCAAAACTGAATTAGCCCGCGCTCTTGCCGAATTTCTATTTGATGACGACCGCGCCTTACTTCGCATCGACATGTCGGAGTACATGGAAAAGCACTCAGTCGCGCGCCTGATCGGCGCACCGCCGGGATATGTTGGATATGAAGAAGGCGGGCAGCTCACCGAGCAAGTGCGCCGCCGTCCGTATTCTGTCGTGCTCTTCGACGAAATCGAGAAAGCGCATCCCGATGTTTTCAACGTGTTGTTGCAGATCATGGACGATGGCCGCCTTACCGATGGTAAAGGCCGCGTCGTCGATTTCAAGAATACGATCATCATCATGACGTCGAATCTCGGCTCCAGCTATCTGCGGGCTGAGAGTCTGCGCACGCCGGAAGATTTCGAGAAGGCTGGCGAGCAGGTGATGAATGTGCTGCACGGCCACTTCAGGCCGGAGTTCTTGAACCGCGTGGATGACATCATCATCTTCCGTCCGCTGGGCAAAGAGCAATTGGTGAAGATCATCGAGTTGCGTCTCGAAGATGTGCGCCGCTTGCTGGCCGATCGCAAGATCTCAATCGAGCTTACCGACGCAGCGAAGGATTTGTTATTTACTCAGGGTTACGATCCGAACTTCGGTGCGCGTCCGCTAAAGCGGGCGATCCAGAAGCTGATACAGGATCCACTGGCGCTGAAGATTCTCGACGGCGAGATTCTGCACGGCGATCACATTGTCGTCGATGCTGACAAGAAAGCCGGCAAGATGAAGTTCGAGGTCAGTAAGCGCGTAGGAGAAAAGCAAACAGAGAAAGTGAAGCGCTGAGGGCGAGCGCCTACGCATTGTCATCCGCTATACACTGTCATCCTGAGGCCCGCGTTTTTTGCGGGCCGAAGGATCTCTGCAATTGTTGTCACGGTCGCGGGCGTCGTCCTCATTTACGCACGAAAGCCTCAATCACCTCCGGCGACGCGGCCAGGAACCACGCGATCACGATTCGCACCATGATCTGCGCGCCATACCAGAAGAAGCGCCAATTAATATCCCTCGCGGCCGCAGACACGGCCGGAACCGAGCCCGCGACTCCAAGCACCATAAGGACGAGCGCACACCAGCGTGCCCAATTTTGTAGCCGGTAGAGTCCCCAACCCACCAGCGCCCATCCCGCACCTACAGAGATTGCGGTCTGTGGTCCATCAAGCTCTCTGCCATAAGTGATGCCTGTGGCCCGCGTCATTGCCAGCGTACCCGGCGCCAGAAGCTCCGCCGCGCCGATTATGATCAGATACGCTGCAACCAGGAAAAACAGAGTGGCGATCGCCGTCACACTGGCCGGGCGTTCCATAGGAATGAGAGTACCGCAGTCTCACGGGAAAAGTTTTCGCAAGTTTGCCGATCCGTGAGAAGCCAGGACGCTGAGTTAAACCAACCGCTCAGACGAATTCTTTCGCTTCACTTGGTCGATCACCCAGTCAGTCCAGTAAGAAGATGCTCCACTCGCGAGCAATGGAGCTTTTCCGAGCACGGCATCTACGAAGTTTTCGATCATGGGATAGTGCAAATTGGCATCAGGCGGAAGATTCTCGCACCCACTGGGATAGATGAGCTCAGGCCCATTCAGCGGAG
>JBAVUV010000661.1:0-1837 GCA_049696955.1 Candidatus Sulfotelmatobacter sp.
TAGAGCCGCCGTCACAGCGGCACCGGACGAAATTCCTACAAAGAGTCCTTCCTCGCGGGGCAGACGGCGAGCCATCTGGATTGCCTCATCGTTGCTGACTTGAATAATCTCATCGATTAAGTCGGTGCGCAGAATTCGCGGCACAAAACCCGCGCCGATTCCCTGAATTTTATGCGGGCCCGGCTTGCCCCCAGAGAGTACGGGGCTCTCCGCGGGCTCCACGGCAACGGCCTTGAAGGATGGCTTTTTAGGCTTGATGTATTCAGCGACGCCGGTGATTGTCCCGCCCGTCCCAATGCCAGAGACCAGGAAATCAACTTTCCCGTCTGTGTCATTCCAAATCTCCGGCCCGGTGGTTTCGAAGTGAATTTTAGGATTGGCTGGATTATCAAACTGCTGCAGCATATAACCGTTGGGTGTTTTCGCCAGTAATTCTTCCGCTTTGAGGATGGCGCCTTTCATGCCGCGCGGCCCCGGAGTCAGCACCAGCTCCGCACCAAAAGCCAGCAGGAGGACGCGGCGCTCCAGGCTCATGGTCTCAGGCATCGTCAGAATAAGCTTGTAGCCTTTCACGGCCGCCACAAAGGCCAGGCCGATACCGGTGTTGCCGCTGGTCGGTTCGATCAGCACCGTTTTCCCGGGATGAATTTTGCCCGCGCGTTCCGCGTCAAGGATCATGCTCGCGCCAATTCGGTCCTTTACGCTGCCCACAGGATTCTGGCTTTCCAGCTTGGCGACCACTTCGGCCACGCAACCTTGCGTAACCTTGTTCAGCCGTACCAGCGGCGTGTGACCAATCAGCTCGATGACGTCCTTGGCGATCTTCATTGTTTCATCTCCAGATTGTTTCGTCTCCAGATTGTTTCGTCTCCGGCACCCGCAGATCCAATCTCGAAATTCGGTACTCAGTAAACTCCTGCGAAACGTTGGCGGAAGCGAGTGGGAGTCGAACCCACCGATGACGGGGTGACCCGCCGCCCGCCGGTTTTGAAGACCGGGACGATCACCGGACCGCATGCGCTTCCAACAGACCGCCCACAAGACGTTCGGTGATCTTACTTGGGTTGCGGCACGATCCTCAAATATGGCTTCGGCGACTTCCATCCTCCGGGATACTTCTGTTGCGCTTCCTCGTTCGATACCGAAGGCAGAATGATCACTTCATCGCCTTGCTTCCAGTTCACCGGCGTGGCTACTTTGTGTTTGGCAGTGAGCTGCATCGAGTCAATCACGCGGAGAATTTCGTCGAAGTTGCGGCCTGTGCTCATGGGATAGCTGAGCTGCAGTTTGATCTTCTTATCGGGGCCGACCACGAATACGGTCCGCACAGTGGCGTTGTCCGCAGCGGTGCGCCCTTCGGAGGTGTTCCCACTCTCCGCCGGCAACATGCCATAGAGTTTCGCGATCTTGAGTTGCGGATCGCCAATCATGGGGTAATTTACTTTCGCGCCTTGTGTCTCCTCAATATCCGCGGCCCATTTACCGTGACTGCTCACCGGATCGACGCTGAGGCCGATGACTTTCGTATTGCGCTTGGCGAATTCAGGCTGCAACCGCGCCATATAGCCAAGTTCGGTAGTGCACACTGGAGTGAAGTCTTTGGGGTGGGAAAACAAAATCGCCCAGCCGTCGCCGATCCATTGGTGAAAGTCGATCGTACCCTGCGTGGTCTCGGCGGTGAAATTCGGTGCCGTATCGTTGATGCGGGGAATACTGTTGGTTTCGGTTAAGGTCTCTGTGCTCATCTTTCTCACCTCGTGGATTACGTTGTCAAAATTGCCAGCCACATCTCTTAACTACGTTCGAAATATTCGATGAAAAACAAAACCCACCCGCT
>JBAVUV010000662.1:0-5967 GCA_049696955.1 Candidatus Sulfotelmatobacter sp.
GATGCGGCAAGAAGGACTAGTGTGCGTTCTCGAAGTGCCAGACCGTCGATTAACGCCTTGATTTCGGCGGGCACCAGAATGGCGGGTGGTGTTCGGCGTTTCGCGCTCTGACGAACGAGATAGATTGGGTTGCGGTCAAACAGTTCATATCGGCAGGCATGATTGAACAGAACGGACATCAGGTTTCGGATTTTGGCGCAGCTGCTTTTTGCTAATGGCAACCCGCGAAGCCAGGACTCGACTTGTATCGTTCTAACCTCGGCAAGTCCGCATTTCTGCCAATGAGGACGAATCCAACGGCTCAAGTACGCTTGATAGATTTTCTTTGTGGCATGACTGCGCCAAGTGTTGTCCATCGAGAGTTCGCGTTGCTCGAAGTGATCACAGAGTTGAGCAACAGTCATTACGCAGGGATTCGTTGATGAGCCATCGGTGTTGATTTCCGAGACCAGTCCCGATACGGTTCGCCTCGCAGCATTCTCATCGGGGTACTGCTCGACTGTGCCGACGATCTTTTTGTGGTAAAGACGCTTGCCATCGGGACTGGTCTCGGACCAGCGAAACTGCCAGACGTCAGGGCCTTGTTTGCGACTGTTTCGTTGCATACATCCGCGTTGCATCTTTGTCCTCCTGCACCGCCGTTGCGGGGCAGAAGAATCTTCAGGCATCGCGGGCGGAGTAGGGGAGGAAAGCAGGCAAGTGAATTGCTTTGCGGGGGCAGTAGACTTCGCTAAGACTTCACAAGCGACGACACCATGCTGTCCTTGTCCAAGGAACCCGCGCTGCGCTCGGCGCAGTTCGGATACGCCTTGTCTCAAGGACAAAATGCCCGGAATCGTGGTCATCACTTCCCACGAGCCCGTTTCTGGCCAACTTCCGAGTAGCCGACTAACCGGCATGTATCACGGGCGGCTCATCTACTTCCTAGAACGACCAGTCGTCCAGCGGGAAGCTGATCATTGTCGCCTGCCCCCCCACCCTATTTCAAGACGTTATCCAGCCAGTCGAATATGATCTGGTGCTCAAGGCTTGCGTTATTTACTCCGCAGTGGGCGTCCCCGCCCTCCTTTGTGGTGATGATGTTCTGCGCCTTGGGACAGGTCAGCTTGTCGTAGAACGTCTGACCGTAAACAGCCAGTTGTCCCTCGCCTTGTCCGCCAATATTGAAATACGGGCAGGTGATCTTGTCCTCCAGTCCCCACAGATTGTACTTGCTCAGTCCGTCGACGAACTCCGCGATCGTTCCGCCGCCCGCACCATGTCGATAACGTATGTCTCCCCGGGCGATAAACCTGCTCCCCACGGTCGACAGATCGATTTTGCTCTCAAGATCTCTAGGGCAAGGCCGATCCGGCGGTAACCCGATCGCTGCCAGAACCACATTCTGCCAGTTCGGCAAGGTCGTGCTCGCGATGCAGGCCCTTATCCGCTTCTCGAAAGCGGCCGCCCTCGGCGCAAAATACCCGCCCAGGCTCCAGCCGACTAAGGCAAGGCGTTTCGGGTCGACATCCGCGCGAGCGAGCGCCCAGTCGCAAACGTATTTCAGTGGAACTTCGGTGTCCGGTCGGAAGAACAGCTCGGCACCGGGATTCGAATACATCGCACCGCGCTGCCCCGGAATCTCGAACAGCAACGCGTTGTATCCCCGGCGAAGCGCCGCCGCGCCGCCCCCCCAGAAATAGAGTTCCTCGTCCAAGGAGTCGGCGCCACCCAGGCTCATCAACGTCGGTCGCGGCTTATCGCTCGCATCAGCCTTCAGGAAATAGCCGGGAAGCGACTTCCCGTCCTCGTACGGAATCCTGACAACCTCGAACGACAGGTCCATCAGTTTTCCGGCTTGCGTAAAACACTCCCGTTGACGTTCCCAGCCAGCGCGACACTTGGGATCCGTTGTGCTTTGGTAAAACCCCACCTCGCGCCAGTACGACGACGCCCGCAGGAACGCCTCTCGCGCACTGACAAGATGCCCGCCCGCAAGCGATTTCCGGGCGATCGCCTCCACCCGCTCCGCGGTGACGCGCCATGCGTCCGTATAGCTATCTTCCTTTTCGTCCTCGATGCGCGAGGCAGTCTCGTAGCACTCGCCGATCTCAGCCCCGCCATACGTAGTGCAACCCATCGTTCGCACGAACTGGAAATCGAAGTTGCCCTTGAATCGCCTCGGCATTCCGGCACTGGCGCCAAACGTCAGTGTGGCGCCGTTTTGAGTGGCGGGGGCGGTTGATTTGTTGGAATTCGCATCTCGCGTTTTTCGGCCATTCGCACTTTCCGATTCAGGAGTTGTCTTCGTCTTCGTTTCTATTTCAGCCACGGGATTCATTTCATCTTCTCCTCGTTTTTTCCTTTTGAAAGCTACGCCGCGCGCGGGTTGTCTGATGGTGAAAACTAACCTCGCATCTACCTCGGAACTGTGGCACTGCGCTGACGAGTAGGCTGTCCCCTTTTGCTCAAAACGCACGAAAGATTTTCTTTCCCTCTCTGAGGTTTGTCAGGTTCGCGCGACTTCGCGCTCGAAGAGTTGCGGCAGAGAGTCCTCGAAGTGAGCGCTGCAAGCTAGAGGCACAGAATCACAGTCGCGACCAAGCCTCGAAGCAGCTAAATGCTCAACAATTGTTCCCGTGTCACGGGCAACCCGGAAGTTATTCCGGGCCAGAAGTCGGCTTCGAGGAAATCAGCAAATGATTTACTCCAAGCCCGTTTGTGGATAAGTTCCGGTTGGCCGACGATCCGGGAGGTGCAGTGCCCGGAAGGGTGTTCCTCGTCACCAATTGTGGCGAAGTGGACACTGCCGCGTGTGCTGGCGATCGTTCACATCTTAGGAAAAGACGCCCCGCCGACAATCAGGCCCAAGCTGTCTTTATACCGTTGCTCAAAGCGGTCGAAAAGGATCGTGCCGCTCTGCCGCAGGATGGGGAATTTTCTCGGGTCGAGTTTGGCATTTCGCTTTTGAAGGTCATACGCAGGAGAGCGTTCCCGTTTTACAGGGAACACAGCCTGCTCCTCAATAACGAAGCTGATGGCGAATGTGTACACGGTGCTGAAGAGCACAACTGCCTGTCGAACCGAAAAGCCGGCTTCGACCAGGCGGCTTCCAATGCGCTCGGCAGTCTCCATATAGACGGTATCGGTCAGACGCGATCCCGCGACCACGCGGGCGCCGTCTCGATACTTGAGCAAGGTTCGGCGTAGCCCCAAACCAAAAGTGTTGACCCAGGTCTTCCAGTCGCTGGCGTTCTTTGAGGGCACGAGGCCCGGAGCACCCTTGGCCAACACCAGAGTTGCCATCGCATCAATCAGCTCCACTTTGCTCTTGAAATGCGAATAAAGCGTTGGCGCTTGAATCTTCAAGTCCTTCGCCAGTCTCCGCAGAGTCAATTGCCGGGGCCTGAGAGACAGTGCTGTCAGCCTTGCCTGCACCAGATGTCGGCTCTTGCGCAGTGAGCAGCAATGGGGCTAAGAGCACAAAGGCAGCGAAAATGAAGCACACGGCCTTCGCTCCAGCCATTGGTATTCTAGGCCCAGATTTTGCAGGCCGAGAACAAACCGGAAAAATTGGGCTACCCTGCGTCCTCAGGTAAGCAAAGGCCATGGAGGCAGCTGGTTGATCCTCGCTGTAAACAGCTTGCCCAGTGACCTTTTCCACGGTGCCAACCTTCGGAGGGTCGACGCCGATGGCTGTGCCGTTCGGCTGAATAAGGCCCTTGAGGCGAGTCTCGGGCTGGGCTTCAATCGACATGGAGCTTGACTCCTTTAACCAAACACGCATCCCGCCGAGCCGGAAAGATTAGAGTCCGTTTAGTTGGACCAACACCGCGACTCGACTTAGCGCCTTTGCTCGATGGCAACCCGCGGCAGCAGCTGATGACGGCAAATACGCTCAAGCAGGTTTAGCGCCTTGACCCTGGGAAGCTTCACATAGTTCCCAGGGTCTCGCGGATGAGGACTAAGCAGCTCGGGGTGCGAGGTGAGGTACACTCTCGGCCAGACGGAGCAAAGCAAGGGTGTTGGTTGAGAAAATCCGTTCGCGATCTCCAGCATCTGCGATCGTGTCGTCTACAAGATCGATGTGCAGCTTTGGGCTCATCGGAACCGGCCCGAAATCGGTTCCAAACAATATGCGGTCAACGCCGCACATTTCGATCATGGCCTTGAGGCCGATCGCGCTTGGACCCATGGTATCCACGTAGATATTTGACTTGAAATATTCCGAAGGCCTACGAAGGTTCTTATCGACCTTTTGGATCGGTGGATTTTGGATGCCTTTGTAGTTCAAGTCCCAATTCCAATCGAGTCTGCAAATCACGGGAGCAAGAGCTCCGCCCATGTGAACGAAAAGAACCTTGAGCTTTGGGTATTTGTCGAAGACGCCGCTAAAAATCATGCGGGCTGCCGACAGCGCCGTATCAAATGGCCGGCCTACGGCTTCGATAAGCCTGTACTGCTGCATTGCAGCAGCGCCGATCGACACCAGGGGTGGATGAATATGAACGAGAACATCCTTGTCCTGCGCGTACTCCCATAGCCACTCGGCTTTGGGCGAGTCGAGAAAGATCTGATCTGGACCGGCTCCGTAGCTGCTCGAGATACTGATGCAGCAAGCTTCTTTCTTGGAGATCAGCGGATCAATGACATCACGCGTATTCTCTTCCAAAGCATGAGCGTTGGCCATGGAAACAATGTCCTTGGGGAACCTATCTTGCAGCTCGAAGGACTCGTCGTGCAGGAATTTGAGCGTGTCGATGGTGCTTGCTTTAATGATGCTCTGGGCGCACGTCTCTATTTCGCCGCCATAGCTGTTCACGCAGAGCGTTACCCCACTCTTCTGCTGAATCTCCATCGAATAATCAACGTCGACCGACTCGCGATAGAAAAACATTTCGCCAGCATTGGCTTGTGGCAACGGCTTTGAGTCGTCAAAGCCTATATTCTCAACGAACTTCTGACGCAGTTTCGGACCGAAAATGTGCCGGTGAGTGTCGATGATGCTTCTGGTTGCTTTAGATTGAGTCATTTGGAACTCCTGGAAATGGATGATTGGATCGTGCTAGGAGTCTCTATCAAGTACGTTCTGTCGTCTGTGCCGTTTGGCTCATAATCAGCCAGATGACCGACACTCTGCCGCAGAACTGCCTTCCCGCTCAGACCGCCGTCGATTCGAGAGCTTTGTTACGGGAAACGCTCTCCGTTAAGAGTTCACGCAAAGGCACTCTCGGATTCGTTGGTTCATTGACGAGGCCATCTGATTGCAATCCATTTCGATACCTGGCCAAGACCTCACCCAGGTACTTCACAGTGCCATCGAGCATCAAGTCCGTAGACCCCGCGATATGTGGCGTAACAAAGATCCGTGGCTCCATCAGCAGCGGATTCCCTTCGCTCACGGGTTCGTTCTTCACGACATCCAACCCCGCCCCATAGAGGTGGCCGCTCTTCACCGCCGCCAGCAGAGCCGGTTCGTCGATCAGGATCCCTCGAGCTACGTTGATCAACACCGAATTCTTCTTCATCGCGGCCAGCACTGTCCCGTCGATCATGTTTTCGTTTTCCTTCGTTCCCGGAATCGCCAGAACCAAATAGTCTGCCTCCGCCGCTGCTACCTTCAGCTCATCGTGTCCATATCCTCTAACTCCATTCGGCGCGTGTTCCGGATGCATATCTACACCAGTCAAGATCATCCCGAATCCCCGAAGCCTTTCGATGAGCAAATCTCCGATCCCTCCCAATCCCACAATGCAAGCGGTCTTACCCGAAAGTGCCCTATTCACTTCCCACTTCTCCGACCGGTTTTGCACGCCGCCCTGTGTAAAGGCCAGTTCCTCATTGAGCCGGCGAGAGGCCGCAAGCATCAGGAGCACTGCAACTTCCGCCACTGACTCGCCGTTGCCCGTCTTCGTCGTTGGCGCCGAACCCACCCAGACACCGGCCCTCGTTGCCGCTTCAACGTCCACTACCTCGTACCCTGCGGAT
>JBAVUV010000663.1:0-3054 GCA_049696955.1 Candidatus Sulfotelmatobacter sp.
AACGCGAGCGCATGGCCATCCTCTGTGAGCGAATCGCTAAAGAGCAAGACCCGAAGAAATTCGACGAGCTGATACGGGACTTAAACGATCTTCTTGAACTCAAGCACCAACGTATCCACCCAGAACACAAGAACCAATGAGGATTACTCAACGTACGGGGAACGCGAGCAAGCGCACGGCGTACCTCGGGCGGAACTTTACGGAGGCTGCGTGCGATAACGAACAGACAACCCTTTTTTGCGGCACTACATTTTGATGGGGCTAACGCTTTGTCCCACCAAAGGGGTCATCGGGTTCGAGCGGGAATCTGGTGGCCCTTCGGTAGACAGCAGTTGCCACGAATGCCTAAGACACGCCTATATGTCGAATGTCCGAGCTGCCACATGCACTACCTCATTAAGAAGGGCGCACTGTCCTACAGCAATAATGCGCACATAGAAAATGTAGCGGGCGCGTCTGAGTGGCAACGATTGATTTGTCCCTGCCGACCTGAAACCCCGCACAAATTCAAACTGAGTGAAACAACACGGCTGCACGTTTTTTCAGATGATGAGGCGGAGCGCACCCACTTCTTGCCAAGCAAAAAATAAAGGTGGTTAGCCCAAACACTTTCGGAGGGATGAATGCCCAATGAGCGTTGCGCACACTGCGGTCACCGAAAGGAAAGTCACGTCGGTGGGGTTGGTAGGTGCTTTGCCGAGACGCCACTCCCGGATGACCCGGCTCGGTTTGAGCTTTGTATTATCTGCGAGAAGTTTGAGCCGGAGCCGAAGAAACGATGACGATTGAGCCAGGCGTCCGCGCCATCACAAGCGGTCCCCGGACGCGGCGATAGCGCGGCTATTGCTGCTGCATGGATCTTGAGGCGCTTAAGCTAATCTATAAACACAGGTAGCCCGCTAGAAAATGCCGGAACAATGCCCAAAACACAAAGTTAGCTATCGTCTGCGGAGAAATGCTCAAAGCGACGAAATCGCTCTAGCCTGTCCGCTTTGCGATGTTGAAGCGCACGCCGGTACGGAACACGATGTCGCAACCGTTGCAGAGACGATTGCCCCACATAAGCCGGACGAAAAAAATTCAAACTGAGGCGTTTGTCCGACAAGGCGATCCCGACCCTGATCAAATCAGCACATCTTTTGTGGAACGGCAAAACTTTGCCATGCGTATGGCGATGCGGCGATTTACGCGACTCACGAATGCATTCAGCAAGAAGCTGTCGCACCTGAAAGCACTGTTGCGTTGCACGTCGCGCATTACAATTTTTGCCGGATACACTCTTCGCTACGAGTTACGCCCGCTATGGAAGCGGGCGTAACAGATCATGCGTGGGGGATAGGAGAACTGTTTGCCGCTACGTTCTAAGAGTGTCGGCGACTTCCTCAATCAAAGCCTTGTACTCTTCTTGAGAAAGTTTCTTGCTGGGCGCAGAGCCAAACTGCTTCATCGTCTCTAATTGCTTATCAACGTATTCCTTCGCTACCTCGTACCTCTGCTCGTTGCTCATTTCGCCTCCTTGTGACCGTGAGCGAGTTCCTTGTCAATTATGTAGTCCCCGAAATACTCCCGGAAACGTTTGTATCTAGCGTGAACTTCCTCTTGGTGGTTTCTCAGTAGTTCGTTAACCTCTAGCATCGGGAGAAGAACTTTCAAAATATCGTCTGCCCGTGGCTCCCCGCCATTGGCGATGCTCTTCTTTGCGAACGCATAAGCATTTCGCACCATCGTGCGCCATGCTTCTTCGTGCTTCGTGTACAGTTTATCGAACTTCTTGTCCTGTAAATCCTTTATCTTGGATTCGGTAAGTCCCACAAAGGTTTCGTCCCTTCTGGGGGAAGGAACTCAGGTTGCACTCCAGATCGTGGCGATTATTGCATAGATTCCGGCGAACACAAGTACCAATTTCAGGGACAAGAGAGCGTGATTAGCGCACCAAACGCTTCCTTCTATTGCATCCATGCTTATCCAGATCGACACCACACAGGCTGCAATTGGCAGCAATGAGCAGAGTGCAATCACTCGGTACCTGTCCCCGCGCTTTGTCTGATACGTCTCGCTCTTCGTGAGCAGGAAACCAGCAAATACGACGATCAAAGCCGCGATTCCAATATCGCTCTGAAGGACTGCTAGAATCGTATCGCGTTCGGCCACGGGCGCATTCTACCGGAGCAACGCACTATTAGGACACTACCCGCTGCTTAGCTTCCTACGTTGCTTGGCTGCCAGTGGCCGCACGAAAGGCGTAAAGGCGTTCTCTTCGATAAGTTTGGCATACGGCATCGGCTTGATTCCAGCCATACGCTCTACGGTCGTCTCAAACATCTCCGCATCTTCCCGCCGATTGAAGCGATTGAAAAAGTCATGCTGCTACATGTTTTTCCCAGACGGCTTAGCCTTGGCAAGATCTTTCGCGCCGTCAAGGTGTTTCTGCAACGTGGGCAAGGTCGCGCTCGCATAAGCCTTCAAGTCCGCGCTCTGCGCATCTGCCGCTTCTTTCGTGTAAACCGCTATAGCTTTGGTGTGTCCCGCTATCATTTCCTGAATATAGCGGTGATCGAAGGCGGCGCCTTTCAGTTTGTCGAACGGAGCAATCATCTTATCGTGTGCTGCATCGAGTCCCTTCGGAACGATAAGATTGGCTTTGCCGGCCACGAGGCCTAGCTGCGTGTAATCGTTGGTGTGGTCGGTGACTAGCATCAGGGCGTAATCCTTCACGCCTTGTGCAGAGGCTTGGGCCTCCGCCAACTGTCCCAGGTTCGCCTCCAGCATGTCAGTTTGTCCGGCAAAATCCACGAACTGCTGATCGGTCATGGGTGTGGCTGCACCGGCGGCGGCCTTTTTATGCGCACCCTGAGCAAGCGCCAGAACGCAACATAGAGCAATGCAACAAGCAGCGGAAACGATATTTTTCATTTGATCTTCCTCCAACGCGAAGCGGTCTGATAATGAACGGTTCTTGCAAATGATGTCTTCTCACAAACGGCCCGTAAGAGCCAATATCACAATGATCAGCAACACCAAGCCTAAACCGCCGCTCGGATAGTATCCCCAGCC
>JBAVUV010000664.1:0-2833 GCA_049696955.1 Candidatus Sulfotelmatobacter sp.
AACTGGCGGTTGTCGAGGCGAAAGCGCGGGACAAGGGATTGACCGAGGGTGTGGCGCAAGCTAAAGACTACGCCGGAAAGATGGAGATTCGTTACACCTACTCTTCCAACGGACACAGCATCTACGGCATCGACATGGAAACCGGCAAGGAGGGCGAGGTGCCGGTCTATCCCACGCCGGACGAACTTTGGAACATGACGTTCGCCAAAGCGAACGCCTGGCGCGATCGCTTTGCAGCCGTGCCCTATCCGGATAAGAGCGGCACATGGGATATACGCTTCTACCAGGAGATTTCAGTCAATCGCGTGCTGGACGCGATTATTGACGGCAGAGACCGCGTGCTCCTGACGCTGGCCACCGGCACCGGAAAAACATCGATTGCCTTTCAGATCGCGTGGAAGCTCTTCAATGCCCGCTGGAATCTGACCGATTGGAAGAGCGGTGCAGAACCCGCCCGCCGCCCGCGAATTCTTTTCCTAGCAGACCGCAACAACCTTGCCGACCAAGCCTACAATGACTTCGCGTCATTTTCCGCATTCCCTGAAGATGCGTTGAAGCGAATCAGCCCGGACGACATTCGCAAGAAAGGCAAAGTCCCGAAGAACGCCAGCATATTCTTCACCATCTTCCAGACCTTCATGAGTGGTCCGCCGAAAGATGGCCAGCCGTCGCCATATTTCGGTGAGTATCCACTCGACTTCTTCGATTTCATCGTGATCGACGAGTGCCATCGCGGTGGGGCGAACGATGAAGGGAACTGGCGCAGCATCATGGAGTATTTCACTCCCGCCGTCCAGCTTGGCCTAACCGCGACTCCGAAACGCAAAGAGAACGCGGATACCTATGCTTACTTTGGCGATCCGGTGTATATCTACTCGCTCAGGGATGGCATTAATGATGGCTTCCTCACGCCCTTCCGCGTAAAGCAGATTGCCACGACCCTCGATGAATATGTCTACACGCCGGACGATTACGTAGTGGAAGGCGAAGTTGAACGCGGGAAGCGGTATACCGAAACCGACTTCAACAAGATCATCGAGATCAAAGAACGAGAAGCACACCGTGTGAAGTTGTTCATGGAGCAGATCAATCAGAAGGAAAAAACTCTGGTTTTCTGCGCCACCCAGGATCATGCGCTGGCGGTGCGTGACCTCATCAACCAGATGAAAACGAGCAGTGACCCGAACTATTGCCAACGTGTCACCGCGAACGACGGCGAACTTGGGAACCAACACCTGAGGGACTTTCAGGACAACGAGAAATCTATCCCGACGATTTTGACTACCTCGCAAAAACTGTCTACAGGCGTGGACGCCCGCAATATCCGCAACATTGTCCTTATGCGACCGATCAACACCATGACTGAGTTCAAGCAAATCATCGGTCGTGGCACGCGGCTTTACGATGGAAAAGATTACTTCACAATTTATGATTTCGTGCGGGCCTACCTTCATTTCGCCGATCCGGAATGGGACGGCGAACCGATGGAACCGGAACCCTGTGCGAAATGCGGTTCGTATCCCTGTGAGTGCGTGAAGGCTCCGCCGCGACCGTGTGAGGTTTGTGGAATGCAGCCTTGCGAGTGTCCGAAAGAACCCTGTGAATTTTGTCGTCAACGCCCGTGCGCCTGCCCCCGAAAAGCGACGGTGAAGCTCGCCGACGGGAAAGAGCGTGCCATTCAACACATGGTGAGCACGGCCTTCTGGCATCCGGACGGCACTCCAATGTCTGCGCAGCAATTCATGGAGTCGCTATTCGGTAAGCTCCCGGAATTCTTCAAAGACGAGGCCGAGCTACGTACATTGTGGAGTGTCCCGGATACACGGAAGCTGCTTTTAAATGGACTCGCCGAGAAAGGTTTCGGCCATGAGCAATTGATCGAGATGCAGAAAATCATCGACGCCGAGAAAAGTGATCTCTTTGATGTGCTCGCCTATGTTGCTTACGCACTGCCGCCACTTACGCGCGAAGAACGGGCTACTCGGGCAAGAGTGGCGATTACTTCGCACTTCAATAGCAAGCAACAGGCTTTTCTGGATTTTGTGTTGGCCCACTATGTTGGTGTTGGGGTGGACGAACTCGACCAGGAGAAGCTAACGCCGTTGTTGCGCCTGAAGTATTCCAACTCGATTTCCGACGCTGTGGCCGACCTCGGCCGACCTGAAGAAATAAGCAAGGTATTCGTAGGATTTCAAAAGTATCTATACCAACCGGCACCCCCAACGTCTCCAGGCGCAATCTAGAACTCATCGATGGCGACGAACTTGTGGATCACTCAGTCCGCCAGGGTTTCCGGAATATGGACGATGCGAGGGATTTTGGCTCGGGCGTGATTGGCTGCACCAGAGGAATTTTCAAGAAAGCGCAGCCCGCAGCACTTCGCTCGCGCCGCTAAAGCCCCTGTCAAGGATTCTCGCCGATAAGGGTGAATAGTTCGGGATTCAGGCGGCCACGTTATAGACTTCAACGATTAACCATAAGTAGGGAAAACTGATTTCGATTGACTTGGTAGCTCACTGGCGTTTGCGCCTCACTCACATTTCTGCAACTTTTCCTGTGGGAGAAAGGGACTCGACCTGAGCACGACCGTAACTTTACCGAGCGACCCGAATCGGAGCGGGGCTTGACAGAAGTGTTGTGAGGATTAAAGTAAATACAAATGCAGCCTAAGGCTTTATGGGCCGCCGCCGGTTTCCTACTTCTTATAGCAGGGATATATTTAGGAACGCCTTTTGCGCACGCCCAGGTGTTCACAGGCAACCTTTACTTCGGCTTACAGGACAGTGCGCAGGTTTCTCAACTCCAAGAGTTCTTAACGTCAGAAGGCTTATAC
>JBAVUV010000665.1:0-9853 GCA_049696955.1 Candidatus Sulfotelmatobacter sp.
GGTCTTTTGTACGGATCCGTCGCCGAAGGTTGTGTCGCCGACAACGTCGCCGCGGGCATTCTCCAGAACGGCTGCCGCCACAATTTCAGCCGCCCCAGCCGTTCCCTTGTTCACAAGAACGGCGAGAGGCAGAGAAGTTATGGCCTTGGCGGCGTCTGCATTGAACGCCTCGCGGGGAAACTTTTGCCCCTGCAGATAAGTGATGGTGCCGTGATTCAGGAAAAGATTCGCGGTGGCGATGCCCTCGCTTTCTTCTCCGTCAGACGTGTTGCGCAAATCCAGGACGAGTTTTTTCGCCCCGGATTTTTCCAGGGACTTGATTTTCGCGGCGATTTCCTGCGATTTGCCCTTGGTGAGGGCATCTACTTTGATGTAGCCGATGCCATCTTCCAGCATTTTGTCGGAGACGGGAGGAATGGTTACGATGTCCCGTGTGATCACCATTTTTTGCGGCTCGGCCTTGCGAGCGCGCACCACGGAAACGGTAACACTCGATCCCGGCGTGCCGGCGAGTGCGTCGCGAATTTCCGGCAGAGACATGTCACGGGTGCTCTGGCCTTCAATCGATTCGAAGATGTCCGTATCTTCAATTCCCGCCTTATCAGCTGGCGACCCGGGCAGCACAGAAACCACATCGGCGTATCCAAAACGCTTCGAGACGGTGGCACCGATCTCACCTTTGGCCACTGACTTGTGGGCCTTCAGAGCCTTGTATGCGGCAGGCGTCAAGTAGCTGGAGTTTGCGTCCAAAGACTCCACCAAGCCGTGCAGAGCTCCGTCAGTCACCTTGGGAATGTTAGGATCTTCCACGTACTCGCTCTGTACGCGCGACAATACTTCGCTGTAGACCTGCATCTGCCGGTAGGAACCGTCGTTCGACGAGGCGTGCACGCCGCCGAGCGAACCGATCACGACAAAGAGCAACACAGCAAAGGACGAAATCAGAATCGCAGCTTTAGTTTTCATGGACATCAGATTGTTCGTTTCTAGAAAAGGAGTTTCTTCCTCGAGGCACTTCCAGCCATTATATCTTGTAGATGCGGCTTTTGGGCTCCTGGCTGCACGGACTCCCGCCTCGCCGGGCAACATCGCCACGGTTTGGTAACCCCGGCGAGATTTAGACGACCCAGGCTAAGGTTAGTCACCCTGATGGCTCAAGCCGGCGGTTTGAAGTTCAATGTGATTGTGCTCTGCACCGACACGGGGCGTCCATTCAAAGTGTAAGGCTTGAATTGCCACTGGCGTACCGCGTCAATAGCAGCCCGGGCGAACACGAGCGATCCTTGCAGAAACTTTGCGTCTTGTACTGCGCCGTCGCGGCCGATTAGCACCTGGAGCACCACGCTGCCCCGCTGTCCGCTGGCTTTCGCTGAGTCAGGATAGACGGGCTCAACGGGCTGAGCAGCCAATTCCGGCAGGGCGGAGGCCGGCAGGTTCACCGGCTCAATCGATGACATCGCGGATTCGACTGGCTTGGCGCCGCTCGCTTCCGGAGTCGTCGATGCTAACTGTGATCGAAGGCTTGACGGGATGCCGGCGCTCGCCCCGGACCGAATTCCGCGGGGCGGAGCTGAAACTGGCAGCGGGACCGCGGCCGGGCGAGCTGGCGGTGCAGGCGCCGGTTGAGGGGTGGAAGGAGGCGGCAGCGCCTGACTGGGAGGCAGCGCGACGGGCGATGCTGTACTTCCGTCCAGATTCCCGGCGGTTGGGCCAGTCTGGTCCTTGGCTGGGCTATCCACAACCTGCGGCTGCCCGGTTGCGGTCGATCCGGCCTGGCTCTGATCCGTGGCGCTGTTATCTCCGGGATTGGCTTGTGCGCTGTCCGCGTCGGCGCCTGCGCCTTTCGCTTTTGCGGTGGGGTCAACCACGGGCAGCACGCGAATCTGCGAGGGGTCCGTTGTGGCATCGGGAATATTTGCCGCGACGGGAAGCTTGTATTCGTTGCTGTCCTGTTCGAAAGTCTCATGCTGCGTCACCGCCTGTGGCACCTGTACGGGTTGGGGATTCAGCCAATTTCTGCCGGCACGTGCGGTGTGGCGATAGATGGTCAGTAGACTTCCCCGCGTTCGGGGCATGGCAACCAGCACGAGACACGCAACTGCCAAGGCGCTTAGCAGAAAAGCTTTGACTCGCCGCGGCGGTTCTCCGGCCGCAGGCTGCGGGGTTTCCGTCGAGTCTCCGGACATGTAGGAGAAGAGCGCGGCTTCCGCTTCCGCATCCTGTTGCGAATTCTTTCTCGGCGTTCGATTGTCTTCAGTTTGCGGTGCCGGCTGGGAGCCAAAGGAAGGCGTTTCGCCATATGCCAGCAACTCGTTCTGTCCCGATGGCTCAGGAGAAGGAGCCTCAGGCAAGGACGCCTGGCCGGACCTCGTCAAACGGGCCTGCAGCGAAGCCCAGCCGTCCAAGGCTGTCCGAGGCGCAACCGGCTGTGGTGCGGGCTGTGGTGCATTCTCTACCGCGGCCGCCATGGGCTCGAGTTCAGTGAGAGCGTCCACTTCGGAAGCGGTAACCTGGTCCATCGATTTCTGAACTTCACACTCTGTATCGAACTGCGCTCCAGGAGCTGAACTTTGCGACTGCAGGAACTCACCCGCCCGGAAAGTTTTCCCGGCTTCCGGGGGCATTGACGCCGGCGCAATCGGAGCGCCGGCGATAGCCGCCGCAGCGGCGGCTAGAGGCTCTTTTGCCTGCGATTGCCTCGGAGCTTCTACTGGGAACGGGGCAGGCGAAGGTTGCTTCGTTCGCAGTAACTGGCAGGCGGTATTTAGCGTGTCGCGCACTTGTTCCGGCCGAATCGGCCGGAGAAGAATCGAATTTGCTCCGGCCCGTAAAGCTTCCGGGAGTCTGGCGTCATCGCTCACGATGGCGAGAGTCAAGGGGCGCTGCGAGGCTTTTTGATCGCGCGCGGTTTTCAGCAGGAACGTGGCCTCGGGCTGGTCCTCCCAGTCGGTGATGACGATCTGGAAAAGCTGGGTCGTGACCCTCTCGACGGCGTCTACTGCGCTTGAACAGTACTCTCCCTCGATGCCGAGATCGGTGAGCACCTGCCAGATCGGCTGGACCATCTCTTCATTGGAGGAGAATAAGAGGCAGCGCAAGGGCATACTATTCCAGACTATGCAGCCTCTGTAATCACAGCAAGTTACGGAGGGGACAGACGCAGCAAAATCTATCTGCAGTACATGTCCCTTCGGGTACGGCGAATACAATCATTGCTCTCTAAAGCTGCAGAATGTTCGCCGGTTGTGTGCGCTAGAATGCTGGGTCGCCGGAATGTTTGCCGGTTCTGATCGATAGATCACATGCAGACTGCGGACGTTGTCATTATCGGAGGCGGGATTGTCGGATCCAGCATTGCCTATCACCTCACGGCAAATGGCTGCGGCAAGGTTCTGGTCATCGAGCGGGAATCGGCTCAGGGCAAGGGATCTACCGGCAAGAGCATGGGAGGGGTGCGAGCGCAATTCTCAACTCCGGTGAGCATTCAGATGTCGCTCTACTCGATTCCTTTCTATGCCAGCTTTGAACAGCAGTTGGGTTATCCGTGTGATTATCGGCCGCAAGGTTATTTGTTTTGCGCCACCTCCGATAAACAGATGGCATATCTGCGGACAAATTTCAGCCAGCAAGTGAAAATGGGATTGAAGAACGTCCGGCTAGTGGCCGGGGACGAGATCCGGAAGCTCTTTCCGCAGTTGCGCGCGGATGACATTATTGGCGGAAGCTTCTGCTCGAGCGACGGCTTCGTCGATCCCTACAGTGCCACGAGCGGATTCATGACTTGCGCCTGCGAGCGAGGCGCTACGCTGTGGAAGAACACGACTGTGACCGGCATTGCGAGTGATGGCGCCGGCATTGCATCTCTGGAGACCTCTCGAGGCCCAGTAGGAACGCGCAAGGTGGTGAATTGCGCCGGGGCGTGGGCCGCGGAGGTAGCGAGGCTGGCCGGAGTGGAGTTGCCCGTGGAGCCGCTGCGCCGGATGTTGGTACCCAGTGAGCCATTTGATGAGTTCCCACACACCGCGCCCATGATTGTCGATATGTCGAACGGATTTCATTTTCGCCCCGAGGCTCGCGGCTTTCTTCTCGCATGGAACGATCCGGAAGAGACGCCCGGCTTCAAGATGGATTTCGACGTGGGTTTTGTGGAAAAGATACTGACGCGCGCCGCGGAGCGGGTGCCTTGCTTCGCTAATCTCCCAGTGAATCCTAAGCGGGCATGGGCTGGGCTCTACGAAATGACGCCGGACCATCATCCAATCCTGGGTGAGGCGCCTGGTTTGCCTGGATTCTTTCTAGCCAATGGCTTTAGCGGACATGGCGTGATGCACGCTCCGGCAACGGGAAAAATACTTAGCGATCTCATCCTCACGGGAAAGACGGATTTGATCGATGCGTCATTGTTGAGTCTTAGCCGCTTCGCCGAGGGTCGTCTGATTCATGAGACGGCGGTGCTGTGAGATCAAGAGCGGATGATCGGCCGTTCCAACAGCCTAACTGGTTCACTGCAAAACATGGCGCTCCGAGAACATAACTACTGGCTCACAACCGCCGAGCTCCCGAGGACGTACGCGACCCATCCACTTCCCGAACGTGTGGAGGTTGCCGTTGTTGGCGCGGGATTCACTGGACTCTCGGCGGCGCGCACCTTGGCCAAGCGCGGGGCGAAAGTTTGCGTACTCGAATCCGAAACCATCGGCTGGGGAGCCAGTTCGCGCAACGGCGGGATGGTTCTGACCGGGATGAAGCTGGGGGTGAACCAGCTGATCTCCATGTATGGACATGAGCTGACGCAACGAATGTACGCTGCATCGCTGGCTACGATCGATTGCGTCGAGCAGGTTATCCGTGAAGAAGCCATCGACTGCGACTATTCCCGTTGCGGCCACCTCGAAGTCGCCTGCAAGCAAAAGCATTTCGACGATTACGCCCGGCAGGCTGAAGTGATTGCCCGCGAGTTCAAGCACAACCTCCGCGTCGTGCAGAAAAATGAGTTGGGTGATGAAATCGGATCAACTATTTATTACGGCGGCATGGTCGATGAAGTCAGCGCGGGCGTGAATCCTGCGCGGTATGTGGCGGGACTGGCAGGTTCGGCGATAAAGGCGGGAGCAGAGATCTTCGAGCATACCCGCGTACAAAGAATCGAACGCAGCACACGCGAAGGTGAGGCAGGCTGGAGCGTCAGCACTTCCCGGGGGAAGATTTGGGCGCGCGAGATCTTTGTCGGGACCAGTGGCTATACGGGCAAAGCGACTCCCGCTCTGCAAAAGAAGATTATTCCCATCGGCTCGTTCATCATCACGACTGAAATTCTGCCGGAAGCGCTGGCGCATGAACTGAGCCCGCGCGACCGCATGATCTACGACTCGAAAAATTATCTTTACTACTACCGGCTGACGCCCGATCGCCGCCTGTTGTTCGGTGGACGCGCGGCATTCTTTCCGGAGAACGATCAGACGGTCCGACGGAGCGCGGAAATTCTTCGCTGCGGCATGATCGACGTCTACCCGCAACTGCGCGATACCAAAATAGAATACGTCTGGGGCGGTACCCTTGACTTCGCTTTTGACATCATGCCGCATGCGGGCCAGATTGACGGCATGTATTACGCGGTTGGCTATGCCGGCCACGGAGTTGCCATGGCCACGTATCAAGGGCAGAAAATGGCGGAGTTGATCGCGGGCGATAAACCGGATAATCCCTTTGTCGGCATTCCTTTTCCTGGCGCACCTTTGGGTTTGTACAACGGCAAGCCTTGGTTCTTGCCGTTCGCGGGAGTGTGGTACAAGTTTCTAGATTGGGTGAGCTAGAAATTTCACTTCCTGAATTCGCACATCGATGATTTCCCGCTCCGACGATTACGTGGAATACTGCCGCGAAACGGCTAAGCACGCCAGCGATGCGCACGATTTGGCGCTGCGGGGCAGGGATAAAAAGGAGATTACACGGCTGATCCACGAGCGCATTGCCGAAGCAGTCGATCTGCACTCAGGCGACGACCTGGTAGATATCGGCTGCGGTGACGGCACTCTGCTTCGAATCGCGGAACGGGTGGGCGCCAGAAGTGCGGTTGGCTTGCTGGCGACCGACGAAGAGGTAGCGGTGTTGCGGCGGTTTGGCCTTGAGGCGAGGCAAGCGCTCACTGACAAACTTCCGCTTCCGGATCAATGCGCCTCGGTGATCGTTTGCAACAACGTGCTGCTGGTAGTGCCCAGAGAAAAAATTCGGGCGAGTTTGGAGGAGATTCATCGGATTGCCAAACCGGGTGCGCGGATATTTCTGGGGGAAATTCCGTTCGTGCAGCCGCCAGATCCGACACCCTATTTCAAGACACGGCGGGAGACGCTCGCCTATTTGTACCGTAAACATGGCTTGAGAACCTGGTTTGGAATGTTGCGAAGAATGGTGGGATGGGCCCTGCGCGGGCAGCCGGCTGTGCTCCGCCCGGGTACGGCGATTTCTTTTTGCGCCAAGCCGGATGAATTCCTTGCCATGGGGAAAGGAGCCGGACTTGAGTTCGTTCGCTACTGGCAGCACAACGATCCCGATACGCGTAATAATTATTTGTTTCGGAAAGCCGGGTGAATTGGCGGCAGAATAGTTCCCGATTTCGAAACAAGCATAAATCGTTCTGGATATACAGAGTGTTTGTATATCTATCTGCGACCCAAAACAATCATTCTGTACACCAGCGGCCCCAAAACCATCGCGGTGGCGCCGCCGATCAAAGCAAAGCGGTCGCTTCCGAGCAACGCTACGATCGCCATTACCACCGGCGCTGCCACTACGTAGAGCAATCCAATTCGCCCGCCCGGGATTACAAACGCTCGGGGCATTTCAGGCCGCGTGCGACGAAGCTTCCAGGCGGAAAGAACGGTGAGCACCGTGGTTGCCGAGCGCAACCAGATGTAGACGGAGATGAGCTGGCCAAGACTCTGCCAGGCTAGCAGAGCATAAATGATTGCCGATATCACAATCGCCAGCCAGGGCGTGCCGTAGCGCGAATGTTTGCGGGTGAGCACGGCCGGAAGATATCCATCTTCAGCCATGGCGAACGGCATGCGTGTGGTGGTGAGGACGGTGCTGTTGAGCAGAGCAACGTTGCCGACCATCGCGGCCAGTGTCATCCAGGCGCCAAGCCATGGACGTCCGAATAAAGAACCTCCAATAATTTTTGCCGCGTCAGAAAAGAAGCCGGTGTGCCAATTTTGCCATTCACCCGCCGAGGCCAGACCCGCAAGTGTCGGCAGGAAGTAAGCTGCAACGGATAGCGGCACCACCAGCGCCAACGCGCGTGGATAGGCCTGTTGCGGGTTATCGACCTCCTCAGCCACGGTGGAGAGTTGTTCGTATCCGGAATATAGCCACAGCCCGAGCGCTAATCCGACGCCGAAGATCTTGAACCTGGGTTGGTGTGGTGGAACGAATGGCACAAAGGGATTTTGATGCCACTTCAAAAGCCCCATCACAATCATCGTCATGACCGGCACGAAGATGAAAACTTCAAGCGCGGTCGCGACTTTTCCCACCATCTGAATACCACGAATGTTGATCCACGTAATCACGGCAATCAGCGCCACGGAGACCATATAGTGCTTCCATCCACTGGTTCCGGGAAACAAGTAATCGGTGAAGAGAACGGCATAAGCTCCGCCGAGCAGGAACGACGCGGACCAGTTCCACCAGCCTGCGAGAAATCCCCAGAAGTCGCCGAAGGCGGCGCGAGTCCAGCGGTAGAAGCCGCCTTCCACGGGCATGGCGGTGGTGAGCTCCGCCGATACCAGCGAGACCGGGATGCACCAAAAAAACGGCAGCACCAGCAAGTAGATCAGCGTGAGCCCCGGGCCGGAGGTGGTGACCATGTCTTCGAGGCCGAAGGGGCCGCCGGTGGTGTAGGAAAACATTACGAAGACAAGATAGAAAAGGCCGGCCTTCTGGAGGGCGGAGGATTTAGGTTGAGTGGTCAAGGAAGCAATTGTTGATTGTTGATTTCTGATTGCTGATTGAAAACCATCGAGCCGATGGGCTTTCTAATCAGCAATCAACAATCAGAAATCAACAATTCCTACGCCGCCAGCACTCCGGTGAGAGCGCCTTCGAGTTCCAGCAGTCTTCGCTTCACGTCGAGGCCTCCGCCGTAGCCGCAGAGCGTACCATCGGACGCGATGACGCGATGGCAGGGCACGACAATCGCGATCGGGTTGCGATTGTTGGCCATGCCTACGGCGCGAAACGCTTTCGCTTTGCCGATTGCGCGGGCGATGTCCGCATAAGTGCGGGTCTCGCCGTAAGGAATCGCCAGCAATGCGCGCCAGCATGCCACTTGGAAATCCGTGCCACGAAGATCGAGCGGGAAAGAGAATTCTCGGCGCTTGCCTGAGAAATATTCTTCAAGTTCGCAAATATAATCGTTCATCGCACTCGCGGCGGGCTCGAACGCGAATCCGTTATTTTCTTTTCGCAGATGGCGCGGGTTGGGACGAATCGATTGCTGACCTGGCAAGCGGGCATCGAATTCCAGGGCCACCAACCCTTTATCCGAGGCTGCCATAAATAGTGGTCCGATTGCCGAATCCAGGGTCGTACAGTGAAGTCTTTCCATAAGGGAATGAGCCTCCCGCAGCAGACAACATAGCAGACGTCAGTCGTTTGAATGCTAACTTTTACGCGGAGGCTTGCAAACCGCCCGCCCTGCAGTTGACAGAAAGCGGCTTTTCGCCCACAGTGTGTGCGACGTGTTTATGGCCTCATCTTTGTTCCCCATGAAGAAAGGTCTGGTGGTGGCTGGAGCCGTCGTGCTGGCTCCGGTGCTGCTGGTGGGCGTGGTGGCGTTCGCCGCGGCGGATTGGCGAACGATCGGCGCCACCGCGAACGGTGATGAGGTGTTAGTGAGTTCCATCAGTCCTCAGAAGAATGGCCTGCGCACGGCCTGGGTCCGCGTGGCGTTCAAAGAACCCACCAAGCTTCCGCAGGGTGGTCCTTTCGTGGAATTGCGGGCCCGGGTTCGATTCAACTGTGTCAACGGCAGCGCCATGCCGAACTCGGAATGGTTTTACTCAGTCGACCACAGCGGAAAACGCGTCGTCAGCAAAAAGATGCGTCGCGACGATCAATTCGGACAAGCGGCGGAGGGGAATTTCGGGGATATGGCGCAGGAGTTTGTTTGTAAACAGAAGTAATTGAGCATCGATAAGCGTCAATGCGCCGATTTCCACAGACCGGCACCTCGGTAACCGCACAACCACTTCCACCCGCAGGGCTTCCGTCATATTCTGATAGTTGAAAACGCGGCCGCGCACACAGCCGCGGGTTTCTCCCTTCAGTTTATGGATTCACTTCGTATCTATGCGCTCGTGACTGCCGGAGGAGTGGTGGCACTGGGCGCCCTCGCGCTGTTGCGGCGAAAGCCCAAGGGGCCAGCGGATCTGGAACGTGAACGCCGCACTTTGATCGACGCTATCGGGCGCATCACCGATGGCACGGTCATCGATGTCCACGAATTGCCATCGAACAATGGCCATTACCCGGCAGTCATGCTCGTCTACAAATATGAAGTTGCTGGCGTATCGTACGAGTGCTCGCAGGACGTGACTTATCTACGCCAGTGGATTAATTTGCATTCCTGCCGGCTCGGCTTGCCTACCTCTGTGAAGTACGACCCGCACAATCCGGGGAACTCGCTGGTGGTGTCGGAGAGTTGGATGGGGTTACGGCAGTAGCCCGCTGGGAGTGTAACGTGCGAACAAAGCAGGTCCCTCCACGTCGCTTCCATTCCCTTCGGGAATGGAACGCTTCGGTCGGGATGACAAATCATTACGAGTTATAGCTATGCGAAGCTGCTCTCAAAGCT
>JBAVUV010000666.1:0-1770 GCA_049696955.1 Candidatus Sulfotelmatobacter sp.
GCTCATGAACAAGCATCACCAGAATATTGAGCAGATGGTGGAGACGGCTCGCAAGGCTCACCTTGCCAACATTCGCGTCACCTTCAACGTGATTCTCGGCTACCCGGGTGAAACCGAAGCCGACCGGCAGCAGACTTTTTCCATCATGAGCGACATTGCCCGGGAATATTCCAATGTCAGTTTTTCCCCGAATATCTTCACTCCCTACCCGGGGATCCCGATCTGGCCGCAATTGAAGGAGATGGGATTGCGCGAGCCGCAATCTCTTGAGGAATGGCAAACCCTGGCGTTGGGCCACAATATTCTTCCCTGGTTGCAAGGTCAGGAATTGCAACGGCTGCGTCGCAGTCTGGAGTATTTTCTGCTCAATAATCAAATCCGGAAAGCCACCGAAAGCAAAGTGTGGCTGCGGAAAAGATTTCGTCAGATACTGGGGGCGCCCATCCGCTGGCGGATCGGAAAAAACCGATATTCCTTTCCTTGGGAGCTTTGGGTTTCGCGCGCCGCAGAGCGCGTAGTGACCCGGCGGTCTCTACTCACCGGGCAAAAACTATCGGAGCGTATGCAGGAAGTTTGCTGATTCATTCAGTGCACATGGGGGCCCGACTTGGCTGATGTTCTACTGACTCATTCTTACCATCTGTTTTATGACCGGAAGCAAACTCGCAAGGCCCAGCCTTATCCTCCACTCGGCACCCTCTATGCCGCGGCCACGCTGCGCAGTTCGGGCATCTCGGTGGCAGTATTCGACACCATGCTGAACGACCCCGGAGAAAACTTCCGAGCGGCGCTTCAACAGCACAAACCCCGGATCGTTGTGGTTTACGAGGATAACTTCAACTTTCTCTCGAAGATGTGTCTCACTCGGATGCGGGAGGTAGCTTACGGCATACTCGAAGACTCGCAGCGAGCAGGTTGCACCGTACTCGTCAATGGTTCCGACGCTTCCGACCATGCTTCGGAGTATCTGGAAAAGGGTTTTCGTTGCGTACTCCTGGGAGAGGCGGAGTGGACTCTGCTGGAATTGGTTCAACAGCTTCTGCGCAACGACGATTCTGACGTTTCGCATATCGCCGGGCTGGCCTACCTGCATCCCGGAACCAGGGAACTGGTGCGGACACCGCGCCGCCCTTTGATGCGTGACCTGAATCAATTGCCAATGCCGGCTCGAGATCTGATTGACGTTGAACAGTATGCGACCGCATGGAAGTCCGCACACGGATTTTTCTCGTTGAACATTGTTTCTAGCCGCGGCTGCCCCTACCAGTGCAACTGGTGTGCAAAGCCCATCTATGGTGACCACTTTTCCGTTCGATCGCCGCTAAGTGTTGCCGAGGAGATGCGGAAGCTGAAGTTCGATTACGGCGCGGAACATTTATGGTTTGCCGATGACATCTTCGGGCTTACGCCAAAGTGGTTGAGCGAACTCGCCTATGAAGTAGAGCGGTTGGATGCCGCCATCCCCTTCAAGATGCAATCGCGTGTCGATTTGATGACGCCGCCAGCGGTTCGCGCACTGCAGAGGGCAGGCTGCGCTGAGGTATGGATGGGGGTGGAGTCGGGATCGCAAAAGATTCTATCGGCCATGGATAAGGGGACACATGTCGACCAGATCGCGGTCGGTCGTGAGAACCTGCGGAAGGAAGGGATCCGGGCTTGCTACTTTCTGCAATTCGGATATCCAGGCGAGAACTGGCAGGACATTCAGAAAACCATTGAACTGGTCCATGAGACCCGTCCCGATGACATAGGGGTTTCGGTCTCTTATCC
>JBAVUV010000667.1:0-8556 GCA_049696955.1 Candidatus Sulfotelmatobacter sp.
ACGCCCCTGACCCACGGTCAGCTGAAAAATAGGCATCCTGCGCGTGCGAAACAGTCCCGAGTTCCGCACCTCCGCAATCACCGTCGCCATTTCGCCCGGACGCAACTCCGCAATCCCCCGCGGATTCAGCCGGTCTTCATAACGAAACGGCAAATAATGCAGCAGGTCGCCGACCGTGGCAATGCCCTTAGTCGCAAGAATCTCCGCCATCTTCGGACCAATCCCTTTGACGTATTGCACCGGCGTGGTGAGTTCAACCATGAAGAAAGTTCCCAAGGAATGTTAGCAGCAAGTAGTCTTACGGACGGGACCGCGATGCCCGGTCTCACATAATGGAAATCGCCTCTGCCTCAATCGGCGTCTAACCATCCTGTGCAGCTAAATCTCCTCCAAGCCCTATCCGCTATCCTCCTGGGCAACCTGATCTACTTCCTGCTCGCGGGCCATCTCCCGCTTCCCCAGCACCGCCTGTTTCAAGTCGATGCCGGCTTGCTCGTCGATTTCCTCATCTGCCTCGCCCTTTATGCCCTGATCCGCAAGATGTGGAAGTAGATCCTCAACTCCCCATCTGTCTTTTTCCGACATTTCTCCCGTTACTTTAGGCACCTGCCCAAGCGCTACAGTCACGTTACGATGTCTACTGACGTATGAATAAAATCGCGGTCTTGTACGATGCCGGCCAGGCCGTGCTCTCCACCTTTGATTTGGACGAGGTGTTGCAGCGCATTCTGGAGATCGCACATGACTACTTTCATCTGCGGAATGTGGCGATCGTGCTTCTCAACAAGGAGTCGCAGCAGTTGTACGTCCGCTCGCAGATTGGCTGGGACGAAGGCCAGGACAAGCACCGCCTGCCCGTAGGACAGGGAATCACCGGAGCCGCGGCGCTGAAGAAGCAGCCGGTCTACTCGCCCGACGTCACCAAAGATTCGCGCTATTTCTGTTCCGCCAAATCCACCCGCTCCGAACTTGCCATTCCTTTGATGGTGCGCGATGAAGTAGTCGGCGTGCTCGATTGTCAAAGCGACAATCTCGACCACTTCGATTCAGAAACCATTGATCTGCTTACCCTGTTCTCCACGCAAGCGTCCATCGCACTGCAGAACGCTCGCCTCTACTCGCTGGAGCAACAACGCGCGCGGCAATTGCAGGCCATCAATGCCATTGCCCAACAAACCACCGCCGTGCTTGATCTCGAAGAGTTACTGAGCCGAGTCTGCCAGCTCATTCAGGATGCCTTCCGGGTATCGCACGTCTCTCTTTTCCTGCGCGAAGATCACGACCTGGTGCTGCGGGCTCATCACGGCACACTCACGCCGTGCATCCCGGAAGGCGGCCGTTTTGCGGCCACCACCGAACCCTGGGCGAGTATGCTCGCCGATAGCTGCACCTCGCTGGAGCGGGATTTTTGCACCGCGCCCGCCACCAGGTTCTTTGCGGAATCGGCCTCCCGCATGTGCATCCCACTGGTTTCATTCGGGCAGACATTAGGCGTCCTCGCCCTCGACAGCGCTGAAGCTGACGCGTTCAGCGATGGTGACCAGCAGTCGCTCGAATCGGTAGCCGATATCTGCGCAACTGCAATCCAGAATGCCCACTACGTCGATCGCGTCAAGCAGCTGGCTTATCTCGATGGTTTGACGGGAATTTTCAATCGCCGCTTTTTCGAACTCCGCATCATGGAAGAGATTGAACGCGCCCGCCGCTACGCAACCGGCATGGCCGTCATCATGGCCGATATCGATGAGTTCAAGCGATTAAACGACGAGTTCGGCCACGTGCTCGGTGACGAAGTCCTGCGCCAGGTTTCATCTCTATTTCACCAGCAAGTGCGCAAGGTGGATGTTGTATGCCGCTACGGCGGTGAAGAGTTCGCCATCCTGCTGACCCAGGTCAATCCTGAGCAAGCGATGGCCGTGGCCGAGAAACTTCGCAAGATGGTGGAGGGCTGGCAGTTTCCCGGCGTGCCGCGCACGGTAACCATCAGCGCCGGAGCCGCAACTTTTCCCGAACATGGCACCAGCCGCGACGCCCTGGTCCGGGCCGCCGATAACGGTCTGTATGCCGCCAAGCAAGCCGGGCGCAATAAAGTCTGTCTGGGCCCGCTGGCGCACCGCCATGCGGCAAGCATCTAACCTGCCTTTACTTCGATAAAGATTGATTCAGCGCTGGGCGCTAGATTTCCAGCCAGTCTCCCTGCATGCGGTGGCGGAGCCGCTCCATATCCCGCTGCAGTTTTTGCCGGCTCTTTTCCAGTTCCCGCTGCAGTTGAGGCTGCATCTGCCGCCGCAGTTTCTCTGACTGCTCCCGCATTTCTTTTTGCTGCGAGCAAACAGCCCTCCGGGCTTCCGCTGAGGCCTTGCGGCTCTCTTCCCACGCCAGTTCCATGGCTGGCCGCAGTTGCGCAATTTCGTTTTGCACTTCGCTCAACTCGGTTTGCGTCTCCGCATCCATCTCAGGCACTTCAAAACTTTCCTCGATGCTCTTGCCCGAATCTTTGTGTGCCGGCAGCGTCAGCGTGAGCTTCTGCTCCCGCTTGTCGCGGATCACGCTTACGCTCACCGATCCCGCGCTGTGATCGTGCAAGGCATGCGTGAAGTCGCTGGTGTCGTGGACTGCCTGATCGCCCACTCGAATGATGATGTCTCCCGCGCGCAGCCCTGCCTTATCCGCCCGGCTGCCTCGATCCACAGACCGCACCAGCACTCCGCTTCCATCCTTTGCGCCAAAAAACTCTCCCAGTTGCGGCGTCAGGTTCTCCACCATCAGCCCGCTGCGCATCGACGAGTGCGCATAAACCACGGTAATGTTTGGAATGTCAAAATCCGGCAGGTTGGGAATCGGAGGAATGCTCGTGATCGGCGGAATTTGCACATGGAAGCCCTTGTCCATCGAATCCATATTCGACCATTCCTTGCCGCGATCCGCTAGTTGCACCTTGACTGTCAACGATTGTCCATCGCGGCTCAGGCCCAGCGTAACCACTCGTCCCGGCGGAGTTTCTCGGATCATCCGGTGCAATTGGGTCTTGCTTTCGACGGCCGTGCCATTCATGCTCAGAATGACGTCATGCTCCCGAATGCCGGCTTTTCCTGCCGGAGCGTCCTGATCCACCATCGTCACTTCAACGCCCTTCTCTTCCTTCAGCTTCAGCACCCCGATCCGGTCAGTCGTAATATCAGCAATGTCCACGCCAAGATAGGCGCTGCTGCCGAAATCTTCGCTGGGAACGCCGTACGGCTGCGACGAGTCCACCGTCCATCTTTGTGCAGCCTGCGACAGGTTGAGCAACAACGGCAGCACCGCAATCGTCGTCAAAATTTGTTTTCGCATGATTAGCCTCCGAACTTAAGGCAACCCAAATCGCCTGTCATCCTGAAGCGGGCGCCCTTTGCCCGCTGAAGGACCCGGGCGAGCCGCGCGACTCCACGGAGCCTGCCCTGAGAGAGCGCAAGCGACCGAAGGGCGTTAGGCTCGCTTCCCTACTAATTCGCCCGCCTGAAACAAATATCCCCGGTCGTCGTTCTCACCTTCAAGACCGGGCCGCCGCCGTTCAAATTGCCTTCAGCGTTGAGCGTCCGTGGACCCCATTTGTCGCCCTCGCTAGCCACGTGGATGTCAGGAAAGTCTGACGTGATGTGATGTCCATTGCCCAAATCAACGCTGGCGCGCACCGAGAGCGCCACATCCGGCGCAATGTAAACCGTAATATCTCCCGCCGAAGTCTCCAGCCTGGAATCGCTGGCCGGAGCGCCCGTCTTTACGAACTTCACCACGATCCCGCCCGCTCCCGTCTCCACCCGCGCCGAGGGAACTCCATTGAGTTCAATTCCGCCTCCGCCCGTCTGCGCATGCACGTGGCCCTTGGCAGACGCGAGATGAATAGTGCCTCCGCCGGTCTCAATCTCTGCTGCCCCACCGATATCTCCCAGGTCGATGTTTCCACCCCCGGTTTCCGCCTTCACCTTGCCGGTGCACTGCCGCACTTCAATCCCTCCGCCGCCGGTCTCAATGCTGGCTCCCTGCGTCGCGGAAACAATTTCGATGCTGCCGCCGCCGGTTTCCGCAGTGATCATTCCATTGGCGTGGTGCACCTTGATCGATCCGCCTCCGGTGTGCAATCCAATATCTCCGTTGATGGTTCCCACATCGATCGATCCGCCGCCGGTTTCCGCGTGCGCGCCACCGCCAATGTCATCGAGATGCATACTGCCGCCGCCACTCTCTGCTTCCACCCGCCCAGCCACTCCGCTGGTGTCAATATTGCCGCCCTCGGTCTCAATCTTCACCAAAGTAATCTCCCGGGGCACATTGATAGCGAATTCTCCAGAAAATTTGCGCGGACGCCTGCCCTGCCAATCGCCCACAATCCACGCGGTGTCTCCGCGAACGTAAGCATTCACCTTGTAGGATTCAAACTGGCGGCGGGCGTCCTGCTCGGAGGAATTATAAGAACGAGTATGAACTACGTAACTGATGCCCTGCGGCGATCCGCCTTTGACGATCACCGATCCCACATCCACCTTGACCCGCAAAATCTTTACCGCACTCAGCGAACCCGTAACGTTCTGGCTCCAGGCGTCCCCCTCCCGCGCCATATGTGTTTCCTGAGCCGATACCAGGGATGTGAGCATGGCCAGCACGCCCAACACCCCGACGAATTGTGGCAACCGTTTCAAATACCTCACCTCAGTTTCTTTTTGTCTTTTGTCATTCCCACTTGTCGTTCCGACCCTGTCGTTCCCGCCTTGTCATTCCGACCTTGTCATTCCGAACCGGCGTTCTTTGCCGGTGAGGAATCTGCTCTTGCTGCGTCCACGCTCAATCAATCAATCTCCGGCAACTGCGCCAGCATCGTTCGCGCCTGCGACTTGATGTACTGGTTCTGGTCCTTGCTGGCCAGCGTCATCAGCACGCCGCGCACGCTGCCGTCGGCCTTCACCGGCTCGATCAGATGCATCGCTTCGGTCCGCACTCCTGGGTTCGAATCGTTCACTAACGCCTCCAGAACCGCATCCCGCACATGCACATCGTCCTTCACGAAACCTCCCAGCCCGTCCAGAGCCTTTAGCCGCACCCCCGGATTCGTGTCATAACGCAGCGCATAAATCAGCGCATCGCGCACCTGCAGAACATTCGGCTTCTGCGTCAGCAGATCCACCGAATCCATGCGCACGCCGGAATTGTAATTATTCCGCGCCGCAAACAGCAGCAATTGCTGGATCCGCTGATCATTCAGAGACCCCTGCGTCTCCAGAGTGGAAACCGTGTTGTATTTAATCTGGATCTGATTCGATCCCGGATCTTGCGTAATGGACTGGATGCCCGTAATAGAAGCCTCGGCGGGAGCCGAAGCCGTGCCCGTAGGCGAACTCGCCGGCTGATGAAGAAATACCTTATACGACGTTCCCACACCACCGGCGAAGCCCAGAATCAAAATCGCCGATGCCAACGCCGGCGAGAACCGAACCTGCCGGAGCCAGTTCGTCGGATCGAACACCAGCCGCCGCCAGAACCCGCCTTGCTCGGCTGTTTCCAACGCCTCCTGCAGCCGCATTCGCGAAGCCGTTAGCAAGTTAGGCGTCGGCTCCGCCGCGCTTTCCTGCGACAGCAGATCGTGAAACTCCTGCTCCGCCTTAAGTTCAGCCGCGCAGTCGGCGCACCGCGCCACATGCTGCTCCAGTTCATGCCGCGCATCATCCGCCAGCTCGCCATAAACCTGCAGCGTTATATTTTGTCGAACCCATTCGCAGTTCATAACCAACCCTCACTCAGGTCCAATGTAGGGACAGCCGCCCTGGGCTGTCCGCCGGGCAACGCCCGGCTCTTGCCTATCTCATATCCGCTGGGTGCCCCATGTCTCGCTTCCTTTGCGAGACATGGGATTCTCCCTCTCATCTCATATCCGCCAACTGCCCGCGCAATTTCTGCGTAGCCCGGAAGAGAGTGTTTTTAGCCGTCTCTTCCGTGGTATGCAAAATCTCACCCACCGTCCTCAGTTTCAATCCGTGATAATGCTTCAGCTCAAAAACCATCCGCTCCCGCGGCGTCAACTTTTCCAGCGCTCCCGAAATCCGCGCCCCCAACTGCCGCCGCATCAAATCCCGCTCCGGATTCGCTCCCGCCCGCCCGTCCGGCACCTGATCCAGCAGGTCATACTCCCCGCCGTTCCCGTCTTTCACTACCGGCGCATCTTCCTTGCGCACCGTCTTCTTGCGAAGATGATCCAGGCAAAGATTAGTAACGATCCGGTAAATCCATGTATAGAACGAGCACTCGAAGCGAAAACTTCCGATGTTCTTATACGCCTTGAGGAAGGCGTCCTGATAAACATCCTGCGCGTCCTGCTCGGTGCCGGTAAGATGCAATGCCAGCCGCAACACTGCCTGATCGTAGTGACGCACCAGTTCCTCGAAGGCTCCGCGGTTACCGCGTTGCGCCTCGCGGATCAAAATCGTATCGTCGATGCGGCGTTCTTGCCCAGCCATGCGGCCCCACGTGGGGTCCCGGTTCTCATTAACTATGCAACCGCTGATTTTCTCCACTCGCTCGGACTTCGTTCTCGAGTGGCTCCCTGCACCAACCGCAAGTGTTACTGCCCAAACATCGGCCGGCATGTTCTTGTCGTTTTCCTATACCGCCCGGTGACAATGCCGTACCCGGGCTTGCATAGGAATAGACGCTCAGTCGGCGGAACCGTGAGCAGAAATTATAGGCTGGAAATGCAGAATTCTGCTTGTGGCTCAACAGCTTGGATAGGCAGAACAGCTCAACAAAACGGATAGACACATGCGGGGAGAGCCACACCCTTGGCTGTCCATTCGCAAACAGGCACGGGTCCCAAGTTGGTGCGGCAGTCGTCCCGTAGGGACGCCCGACAATAGCCCGCCACTTCAGTGGCGGGAAATCGACCCGGACAAGGAATCCGTGCCGTAGGCACGGGTGAAGCGCCTGAAGCGAACATTCAAGCGTCCCTGCGGGACGCGGTTTGGTACATGATTGCGGAATCCCGCCAGTGAACTGGCGGGCTATTTTCAGGGGTGCCTGCGGCACCAGCACCGTAGGCCGGTGTGCGGCAAACGGACGGATGCGAGGAGCCTGCGAAGATGTATAGCGCCCCTTCTGCTGCCTCAATCTCCGCGAACTGTCCCTACTCCGCCACCGCTTCCTTCTCAATAACAACCTTCAAATGCGCGGTCACTTCTTTATGCAGCTTCACCGGCACGCTGAACTCGCCCAGAGTCTTCAGCGGCTCGTGTAACTGGATCTGACGCCGGTCCAGGTTGATTCCCTTCTTGGCGATAGCGTCGGCGATGTCACTGGAAGTGACCGACCCGAACAACTGATCGTGCTCGCCCGCTCGCTTCTGGAAGGTAGCCGAGAGCCCCTCAAACTGCTTGGCCAACTCTTCGGCCTGCGTCTTCTCCTTGGCCGACCGTCGCACCGAAGCCGCTTTCATCTGCACGATGACGGCCTTGTTGCCTTCATTGGCTTCAATGGCCAGCTTGCGCGGCAACAGAAAGTTGCGCCCATATCCCTCGGCAACCTTCACCACGTCGCCCCGCGCGCCCAGTTTGTTCACATCTTCTTTGAGAATGACTTCCATAGTATGACTCCGATTTTTTAATTGTCATCCCGAGCGTAGCGAGGGATCTTGGTTCTTCTTGCCACCAGCAGAAGCCAAGATTCCTCGCTGCGCTCGGAATGACAGGGCTTTTGTTGTACTTTTACGACGCTCGTCCCGCAAACGGCAGCAGCGCAATGTTCCGCGCCTGCTTGATGGCGGAAGCCAGCCGGTGCTGATGCGGCGAACATACTCCGGTCAAACGTCGAGGCACAATCTTGCCGCTCTCCGCCACGAATTGGCCGAGCAGACGGTAGTCTTTGTAGTTGATGTCGGCAATTTTCTCCGTGCAGAACTTGCAAACCTTCTTGCGCCGGAAAAACTTCCGTCCACCCTCACGCGGCGGACCGCCAGGCCCGGACCGCCCTGCTCCTCCACCACCGCCAAATCGCGGACGGTCTCCGCCGCCCGAACGTTCCCCAAAAGGCCGCGACGGCCGCTCCGTCGAAGCTGGTGCTTTCGTCTCTTCAGTCATAACGCTCCTTCATAATCTCGTAAAACATAATCATGCGCTGGCGCATTCCGTCTGGTTTTTCTGGACCCGGAAACTGCTCCTAAGCAGTCGCCGCCGGTACGTCCGCACTCGGCGCTTCTCCGGCAGCCGCCGGTGCTTCCTCCGCAGCCGCCGCCGCGGGCTGTGCGCTGGCCTTCTTGCGCGAGTCGCGCAGAGCCTTGATCTTCTCCAGCCGCTTCTGCTCTTCATCCACACGCACGGTGAGAAATTTGATCACCTGCTCCGTCACGCGCAAACGCCGCTCCAGTTCGTGGATCACCGTTCCCGCACCCTCAATCGTCATCAGGATGTAAATCCCCTCGCGAAATTTGCGAACCACGTAAGCGAGTCGCCGCTTGCCCATACGGTCCACGGCTTTCACCGTTCCCGATGCCGAAGTTACGGTGGTCTCCAAATGCGAAACCAGTTTGTCCAGATC
>JBAVUV010000668.1:0-3011 GCA_049696955.1 Candidatus Sulfotelmatobacter sp.
CTTTGTGTAGTGGCATTATGTATGTCAGTGGGCGGAAGAAAAGTGTCTGCTCAGAGTGCAGCTCCGGCAGCAGCGCCGGCTGTAGCCCCGGTCTACAACCCCTACCCACCCGGGATCCTTCCTTCCAATTTGCCATCGGAACTAGCCAGGGTGCTGCGCGAAATCGATGGCCTGGAAGCCGAGGCCATTAAACAGTGGCACGCCATACCGCCTCCGGTTGTAAGCGGTCAACCGCCCATATTTCAAAACACCGGCGTTCCCTTGGTCGAAATACTGGGCAAGCTTATGAATTATGACAGGACGATCTCGCCCAACGAAAACAGGGCGTGCGCGTCTTGCCACATGCCGTACGCCGGGTTTAGTGGACCGATCCCGTCGGTGAATCTGACGATGATCGCCTATCCGTCATCGACTCAATATAGGGCGGCTAAGCGGACCGCGCAGAGGTATACGTATTCCAGCTACTTCCCTCCGCTGCAATACAACGCGACCCAGGGCCTTTTCTTTGGCGGAAATTTCTGGGATTCACGGGCGACCGGATATTTGACCAGGTCTCCCGACGCCGAGCAGTCGCAGTTTCCTCCAGTCGACCCTGACGAAATGGACAACCCTGACACGGCCTGCATAGCGTACAAGCTCTCCCTCCGTCCGTACGCAACTCTCTTCGAGGAAATTTGGGGCGCCGGGTCGTTGAGCGGCATCACTTGGCCAGCTGATACAGCGTCGATCTGCGCTCTTCCGGAAGGAGATTCCATCTTCGGCTCGAACTCCCAGCCTCTCGCTTTGAGTCCGGCCGACCGTACCCTCGCCACTAACGACTACGATCACTGGGCACAGTCCATCAGCGCATTCGAGCACAGCCTCTCGATCAGCCCGTTCACCTCGAAGTTTGACGCCTACCTCGCGGGCAACTACAAGCTGAACTCCGAGGAAGCCGCTGGCTACGCGTTGTTCCGTGGCAAAGGAAATTGCAATTCATGCCACCTCGACGGAAGATCGACCGCGCCCACGCCCCCGCCCCCAGACGGAACGGACCCAACCGGCGAGGATACTGGCAAGGCCGCCGACGTAACCCCGGTCTTCACTTGCTTCGGTTCGGCCAATGAGGGTCTGCCGAAGAATCCCAGAGTCGCCTTTTATTATGAGACCACTCCGGACTCCTTTGGATTTACGCCGAATCCGGGAGGTTATACCTACACCGATTTCGGTCTGGGGACTTTCCTCAGAAGCGGTTTCGGCTCTGCTCCCAACCCCAACTCGAGTTGGACTCAGTATGCGTCAAGTGTCGACGGCCAAATGCAAGTGTCTACGGCGCGTGATGTGGCCATGGTGCCGAAGCAGTGTCCCTCCACTGAAGCTCCGGGTCCCTACTTCCAAAAGGAGTTCTTCCACAACGGCTACATCAAGAGCCTGAAGCAACTCGTCCACTTCTACAACACCCGCGACGTGTACCCGTTCCCCGTCCAGTCCGGGGAGTGCCCGGCAGGAACCGTAGAAAAAGTAACCTGCTGGCCCACGCCCGAGGTCACGGCGAACGTGGATATGACGACCGGTATGCTCGGACTGACGGATACCGAGGAGAATCAGATCGTCGCCTTCCTCGAAACCCTCACCGACGGATACACCACGCCATACCCGGACGCCAATACCTACACAGGCACTTGCATGACGGGCGGCAACGCCTCAACGCAAGGAAATTCCACAATAATTTCCGCCCAGGAACTTCAGGACCTGCTGAAGAAACCCTAGCTGGCGGAAGCGAACAAGGCGCATGGAGTCACCTCCATGCGCCTTGATTGATTTCTGTGAGCACGTGAATTCGAGTGATTCTTCCAGGAGGTCTAGCCATGCATAAAGTCCATGTGAAGCTGTTGATGATGGTTGCCGCCGGCAGCCTGCTTTTCTCAAACTCCATCGTCGCTCAAGAAAACCCTTACAGTCCCAAGCCGATAGCCCCTCCCGCGCCCAAAGTCGCGCACGTACAGATCACGCAAGGTCCGGAGCTGGAGATCTCAAGAGGCGAGTTGGCGATTATCAGGTGGACAACCAACAATCCAGGCGGCACGGACGTGCATTACGGAATCGTGCATTACGGCACGAATCCGAATGACCTTAACCAGACGGCAAAAAATCCTATCCACATCAACCACAGCCATCCCGATACGACTTTTCGCGTGCGCGTGATGGGTCTCTCCCCGCAGACGAAGTACTACTATACGGTCGAATCGGCGGAGGCCACCGGCACAAACGACGGGGTAAAGAGCAGCGTCAAAGAATTCAGCACACCTTGATGTGGCCGGGGTGATCGTCGTCGGAACGCTGCCTTCCGGGTCAAAGTTCTCCGGTAATGAACTGGGCTCGGCCGTATCCGAAAGACCAGTCTTCATCAGCGTTCTGCGTAATTGAAACAAAAACGTCCGACGCCTTCACCCCGCAGCGCTGAAGTAGTTCCCGGCACAGCAACTCGTAGAAGTTTTGCTTTTCAAGCCGGCTTCGCGGCCGGGTCGTCACTTGCACGATGACGATCCGTTCTGTGCGCGGTATGCCCAGTCCCGTGTCCTCAATTTTCATCTCTGCCGCTGGGTGCTCGTGCACAATCTGATAGCGATCCCGTTCAGGTACTTTGAACGCGGCAAGCATCGCGCCATGGACCGCATCCAGCAATTCCTTCAACTCCGCTTCGCTGCGGCCTTCGATCACATCGATTCTGAGTAATGGCATTCGTTCCTTTCGGAGGCTGTCATGTCTCGTGTCGTAGTCGACATATTTGAATCTCCTCTCAATCTCGGAGCATGTTTTATTCCAACAAATTTTTAGCGCAGCGCAACGAACCGGCTCGCTGACCTGTTCAAAGCCCCTGCGAATGCGGTGGCTAAGCCGTCTGGTGAGTGAAGTTGATACGTCAAAATAACGACCTTGCTGTCGAAATACGCACTCGACAATTGCGAGCTTCGTCTCACAGAATGGATGGCGACAGTACAACGAGGAGGAGCATCTGCACTCGCAAAGCT
>JBAVUV010000669.1:0-4770 GCA_049696955.1 Candidatus Sulfotelmatobacter sp.
GCGCTGTGCCGTTGACCGGCTTGTCTCCATTTTTATGGACCGCGAGTTGTTGCTGATGATGACGCAACTGGCGGATCAGACATTCGCGTAGATCGCGGCAACCTACGCCCGGAGGATCGAGCTGGCGAATTACTTCGAGGGCTTCCGCCAAATCCGAGGCCGTAAATTTCACCGCGTAAACCGGGCGTGGAGACGCGGCCGCCGATTGCGCGGCGGTTGCTGGCACTGGGGCAGAAGCTACGGCTGCGCCCATGCTTCCATTTTGCGGCCCAACATTCTGCGATCCAAAGGAGATTTCTGACGGATTGCCTGCGGGTGTCGCATTGAACATTTCGCCAGAAAAGCTCTTGCTGATGGCATCTGCGGCGGAAAATTCCGCGGAAGTCGACTCCATTTCAAGCGGCACGTCCAAATCAGTCAGGGACGGATCGGCCGCGAGATTTTCATCTTCTGCGATCGCGTCGCCAGAAGCGGGTTGATCCAAGCCCAGGGCTGCAGCTTCGATCACGATATTTCTCGCAGCGGCGGCGTCGGCTTCCGGAGTAGCAGGCGGAGCAATGCCCAACATTTCTTCATCGCTGGCGATCAGATAACCGTCTTCGTTCAGGTTGCCGATGATCTGCTCGGCGGCTTCTCGCACCTCGGGCCGGAGGCTCAGCGCGCCTAGTTGCCAGGCCAGATGATCGGTCAGAGTGGTTGGCTTGGAGAGAAAGTTCTCGAACGAAGGTCGCTCGATTTCTTCCATTTCGCCGCGAGTGCGATAACCGGGATCGAGATAATCCTGGAAGAACGAACCGAAGTCGATTTCCTCGAACGGATCTTTCTTCTCGGCAGTGATGGGAGCTTCTTCGGTGGAAGTCTTGCTGGTGAGGCGGTCGCGATCTTCTTCCTTACGGCCTACTTCGTCGATTAAAGGAACTGATTCTTCAAGCTCTTCGAGAACCGGATTCTCGACCATCTCGGCATTAATCATGTCCTTGAGCTCGAGCTTGTTGAGCGCGAGCACAGAGACCATCTGCACCAGGCCAGGAGTGAGGATCTGGCGCTGGGAGAGTTTGACGCTCAGTTTGTGCTGTAAGAGGACCATGTTCCAAAGTTTCAAGGTTTCAGGGTTTCAAGGCTTCAGAGTTTCAAGGTGCCGGAGTCAATCTTCGATTTCGAAACCTTGGAACTCTGAAACCTTGAAACCTCACACCAGCGAAAACCTTTCTCCCAGATAAACGCGCCTTACTTCCGGATCGCTGGCCAACTGCTCAGGCGGTCCATGACGGAAGATTCTGCCGTCGTCAATGATGTAGGCGCGATCGGTTACGGAAAGCGTTTCGCGCACGTTGTGATCGGTGATCAGCACCCCGATGCCGCTGGCCCGCAGGCTGCTGATAATTTTCTGCAGGTCGAGAACGGCGATGGGATCGATCCCGGAAAATGGTTCGTCGAGCAGGATGAAAGTTGGGTTGATGCACAGGCAGCGGGCGATCTCCACCCGGCGACGTTCGCCGCCGGAAAGCGCATATCCCCGATTCTGCCGAATGTGTTCCAAGCCAAGTTCATCGATAAATTTTTCCATCTTCTCCCGGCGCTCGTGCCACGACATCGGCTGAGCCTCCAGCACCGCGAGGATGTTCTCCTCAACCGTGAGTTTGCGAAATACCGAAGCTTCTTGTGGGAGATAGCTGATGCCATACTGGCGCGCCCGCAGATACATGGGAACGTCAGTAATATCTTGGCCGTCATATAGCACGCGACCCGTATCAGGGGGGATCAGGCCAACGATGGCGTAGAACGTGGTTGTCTTGCCTGCGCCGTTAGGACCTAATAATCCAACTACTTCCGCCTGCTCCACCCGCAGGCTGACACCATTTACAACGCGGCGGCCACGGTACGATTTGCCAATTTCATCTGTGGCCAGGGTACGCATTTATCTTGCCATTTGTCTTTTTTATTTGGCCACTCGCGTCTGTGTAACCACAGGAGTACTTGCCTTGCCTTCTACGAGCACCCTATCATCGCCCCTAAAGAAAGTCAACGAAACGCCGGTAATCTTGCCATGTTCGGCATCAAAAATGCTAGGCGGTCCGCCGGTGAGGACGAATTTGTCCTCAGACGCGGTGTAAACCAGTGTCTGCCCGTCGGCTCGTCGACCCGGCTGCTGAATGACAACATGGCCCTGCGCGATCATTCGATCCAATCGGCCAGGGCCGCTAAGTGATTGATTCGTAGATGTCTGACTCCGCGGCAACAGGTACACATCCATCTCCTGCGCAGTAGCTTCAAAACCGGTCCCCCTGGCTGTGACGCCTCCGCTGTAGTGAGCCTGGCGATCGACGTCGGCATAGGTGAGCTTGGCAGAGGTGATGGTCACTGGACTGTCTTGGTCGAATTTTTCCTCAGATTTTTTGTTCGATTTGTTTTCGCCTTTAGTCTGCCGTTTGGTTACGTCATTCCTGGCCATCCGGACTTCGCCTGGCTGGCTCAATTTCTCCTGGATTAGCACAGTGGAGACGGGCTGCGCTGGGTTCCCCAGGGCGATCAGGGAACGGCGCTCGCGGTCGAACTGAATCGAAGGGGCCTCGATGATATTGGCGTCCTGCCACAGCCGAGCGTTGCCTTCATAGAGAGCAACGGCGGGAGAGTTGTGCGCAATCATCTTGACGGCGGTGACGTGAATCGGCGAAGAAGAAGCAAGCAGCGCGCCATTGGGCCGCTCCTTGAGATCACTGTACGTGCTCTTGACGTTGCCGTCAGCGAAGGCGTCATCGCTGACCCGATTGATGCGAATCGTGTTCGCAGTTGTCATCATGCCGCCGTCGGAGACTCTCGGCTTGCCGGTGAGCACTAGAATCTGGTCGACAGGTGTATAGAGTGCTTTGTCCGCCCAGGCTTGGGTACGCTTTTCCGGCGGCTGGTCATCGGTGTAGGCGACGCTTCCCTGCTGCACGATCGACGCGATGCCGCCTTCCGGGAGAAATATGGCATCGAGCGTTTGACTGGTGCTCACGCGGTCGGGCACCCCGGGCGTGAGGTTAACGATTTTTGCATCCGGCGCGCCGTGGAAGGAAGTCAGGCGGCTTTGGCCTTCAGGCGTTGCGGTAAATTCTGCGTCGAATCGTCCAGCTGTGATGACCGTGGTTTGCGCCGACTCGCTCGTGGAATTCTGATTTGACGCCGGCGTGATTGTGATCCGAGCCAAGCCGGATGTCTGCGCGCGGCCCAGGCGGCGCCCGTCAATGACAAAGAAGTCCATGATCGGCGCAACGATGTCGAAATTCTGCGGCGGCGAGGACTTTGCTGAGGACGTATTCCCAGCCACGGCGTGCTGCGCCAGGCGCACTCCATCGGCGGCGTGCACTTTCTGCAACTGGTTCTGCCCCAGGAAATCGAGAATTACGCGCCCGGCGTCGCCCTGCATAGGGCGATCTCCGATGCGCTCGACATGGACGTGGCCGGTAAGGGTAGCGGTCCGCAACAGGTTTTGCTGGCTTGCCAGCAACAGTTCTGCGTCGTCGGCGCGGGCGCGCATCTGGTCAGCTTGTTGCGGCGTGGATTCCGCGGTGACGTTGCCTGTAGCGACGATGCGCTGCACTTCATTCGCCGGACCGAGAAAGAATGTAGCCTGATCCGATTGTAGCGTTCCGCTTTCGCGCTCCATGCGTGCGTGATCAAGAATGACTTCCCGGGGGTCGCGAGTGATGGTGCCGTGCGCAGCGAAGATACTCGCGGCATCTTGTCCGGTCAAAGTCACATGAATCTGCGAGCCGAGTGTGAGCGTTTTGCTTTTCGCCGAATACCGCACGCCTACCGCCCAGCCAGTAGCTTGCGATGTGCGAAAGTCAACCCGCGAATCTGTGGAGGCATCCCCGCTATCGCGGTTGAAAACCAGGTCGCTGGTAGTGAGATGGATGGGATTCTTGAGTTCCTTCGGGGCGGCCTGGTCGGGCGCAGTTACGCCGGTGGGGTTGGCTTGCAGATCAATTTGCACCTCTCCTTTTGCAGTGACGTTGCCCGATTTCGGATCAAAAGTGAAATCATCGCCATAGATCTGATCAAAGCGCGACGTGTCGCTGCCATAAAGAATAATGGTGACATCGTGCAGTTCGGCGCGGCCGTTGAGTTTGAACTCCTTAACATCTTTGGCGCGAATCGTAAAAACCGTGCGGCCCGCCTGGGATTTTGAAAATTGAAAACCGCTGGCCGTCTGCTTGATGTCGTAAGAAATCTTGCCCGGGAATCTTTTCAGCACGCTGTGCTGGCGCAGACGCGCGTAAATATACATACCCGCCACTACCGCCGAGAAGAGCACAGCGATTACGGCGAGCCAGCGTCGTAAACGATAGACCGGGAGCGGCATTGAGTTCAGTCTAATTCAAAACAACGGCCCGTCTCCCATTCCGCCTCCTATCGCCATTCGACTGTTGCGCGCGAATTGCCGTGGCTGTCATAGCCAAAAGCGGGCAAGCCTTTCATCTACACTGTGATAAGAATGATTTCGGAGACGCCACCACTTCTGGACTTGCAGCACATTCGAGTCGTGCACGGGCAAAAGGTCGCACTCGATGACTTTAGTCTGCGCATCCGTAGCGACGAACACGTTGCGATTCTCGGGCCGAACGGCTGCGGCAAGTCAACGCTAATCAAAACGATTACACGCGAATGTTATCCGGTGGCGCTGGAAAACTCCTCGATCAGCATTCTGGGGCAGGAACGTTGGGACGTGTTCGCCTTGCGCACCCTTCTGGGAATTGTTTCGAATGACCTAATGGCGTCTTGTAC
>JBAVUV010000670.1:0-2443 GCA_049696955.1 Candidatus Sulfotelmatobacter sp.
TCGCGTACTGTGCACAGGTATCTGCCGTTGAAATCGAGGTCATCTGTTCCGACAGCGAGGAACATCAGCATCGGGTAGAAACACGCATATCCGACATTGCAAGATCGCGGTCCCTTACTTGGCAAGACATAGTCTCACGAGAGTACTGCTCATGGGGCCGCGAGCATATTGTGATTGATACTGCCCACCGGACCGTCGAACAGGTCGTCACGCTTCTTCGCGGAGCGATCCCCGAACCGTAGTCACAATCGCTGTCCGCCCCGTGCCCATCCCATTTGCCGCCCTATGCGGGAACTACCGCGGCAGATCTGCATTTTGTGACTCTGCTTGCAGATTGCTTGGGTCAGTTTTGGAAAAGCAGGCGTGGTTGACTTTTCGCGAGCGGCGGAGGGGTTTATCGACACGATTGAAGTCGTGCCCTTCCGGACCACGCTTTCCCGCCGGCTTTGACATGGTGGACTGAAATCGACCGCTAGATCAAAATCAAAGTCAAAAGCAGCGGGCGGGGGCGCCCGCTCCACGCTAGGGTTTCTGTTCGTCCCTTACGGGACTTGCTCTTTTTCCTTATGCGTACCCAGGATTTACGTCCTGGGCTATTATCTGTCGCCCCTACGGGGCTGGACCCCATATTTTTCGCGCTTTACGCGGTGCTGAAGCGGCACGCTTCCACGGTGGTGTGGCTTTGGGGCGATTCGCTGGATTGAGAACGGCGTCAAGGGCGAAGTCAGAATCTACGTCAAAGGCAACGGACAGGAGTGTCCGTTCCACACGGGCAACGTCAACGTCGAGGCCAACACTGCGGGCGTCGTGATTCCCGCCTTTCGCAGAAGAGGTGAAAGATTGTTTCCGGAGTTGAAGGGGAGGAATCCGAGGTGGGAGGGGTATCGGGAGGCGTGGGAGTGGTTGGAGGAGGGGAGTAAATGAGATTGTTGGCGAATGAAGGAAGAGCCTCAACAACTTCCCAGGTTTGGCAGCGAAGGCTGCAGGATCTTCATTTTAGTCTTTCATCCCCGGCAGCGGACTTCGAATCACGATCTGGTGTACTAATCCATTACGCTGAACGGGGCAACGCACACGCTGAATTGGACCTTCCCCCATGGTTCCACTCTGGGTTGCTATGGGCATACTATCAACTATCAGATGGACGGGAATTCCAAACAGGATTCGTATAACGTCTACTTGGACAATTTGACTTTTACTTATGAGTGAACCTACTTATGAATGAGCCGCGCGAAGAGCAAAAGAGCGGAAGGAGTTCGGATATGAGCAGCCTGGGAATTTTGCAATCACTAAGAGACGGCATCCTTAGCCAAGCGAGCGTGAAAGCCATTTATGGCGAACCGGTTTCGGTGCAAGGAAAAACGGTGATACCCGTGGCAAAAATACTCTACGGCTATGGCGCCGGGGCGGGCACGGGAGGTGTAGGTAACACCAGCGCACGAGGCGAAGGCGGCGGTGGTGGTGGCGGAGTGCGGGCGATTCCTATTGGAGTCATAGACATTACGGAGAAGCAAACGCGCTTCGTTCCGATTACCGACCGCAAGAGATTGGGCGGAGCCGTGTTGTTGGGGATCGGGCTCGGGATGTTGTTGGGTTGGCGGCGGCGACACTGATCCTGGAATCCCGTTGAAATTCCCGTAAGGGATGACGGGACTTAGGGACCAGTAAAGATACGTAAAATGTATTGACCGATCTGAGGATTCCGGGTAGAGTGTCTTGTTCCACGGACATCCGGGTGCCGCAAGGGTCAGCTGTGGGTTCCTCGACCTAATGAGCCCAAATCAGGAAAGTGAGCATCTTCGGGGTTCGGTCACGCATCTATTCTAGGTAGGAATTGCGCTAACTCCTAACAATCTAAGTGGAATCAGTAGCTTGGCACGACGTGCGGAGTTATCTAATTTTACGACGATGAGGGGGAAGGCGGTTTTACTGATACTTATAAGGAAGGGGATAGGCATACATGCGTTCTGATCGTGTATTTGACGCTTTACAGACATTGCGGAATCGTTATATGCTTTGTCAGCTCGCCTCGAAGGCCACGCGGAAGTTCCACCGGCCCAGCACCAGAATCCAGGAAACGATGAATGGAGTTTTGGACCGGATCGCAGGCGCGGAGCGGCAGGAAATTTTGTCGGAGCCGGAGAATTTTGCCGAGGCACAACGGCGGGCTGCTTAAAACAGCCCCGCCTGCCCGCCTCGTGGTGTTTTGTCTTCCCTGAATACCCTCCTTGGAAAATCTCCCGAAAAGCTTAAGCGAACATGTTTGAGTGGCCCGGGTTTAGGTGAATCATGACCATCGCTGAACTGAAAGAAAAGAACATTACCGAGCTGACCAAGATCGCAAGGACCTTGGAGTTGCCCGGCGCCAGTGGACTGCGCAAGCAAGACCTCATCTTTAAAATCCTGCAGGCGCAGAGTGAAAAAGAAGGCCACATTTTTGCCG
>JBAVUV010000671.1:0-1580 GCA_049696955.1 Candidatus Sulfotelmatobacter sp.
GCCACACGCGATCCCGAGCATCATCGACGGCGTCCCCGTACAAATCAAGCACGTGAACGTGACCGTCAACCGCCCACGCTTCACGCTGAACCCCACCAGCTGCAACCCCATGACCATCACCGGGATCATCCAGGGCAGCGAAGGCGCAAGCAGCCCCGTCTCCACACCCTTCCAGGACGCGAACTGCAGCCTGCTGAAGTTCGCCCCCAAAGTCCAGGTCTCCACGATCGCACAGGCCTCGAAAGCCAAAGGCACGAGCCTGACGTTCAAGATCAGCTACCCAGCCGGCGCGCTCGGCACACAATCCTGGTTCAACGAGGCCCGCTTCGACATACCAAAGCAGCTACCCGCACGCCTGGAAACCCTCCAACAAGCATGCCTCGCAGCCGTCTTCGAAAACGACCGCAGCAAATGCCCAGCCGGCTCGATCATCGGCCACGCCCTCGTCAAAACCGAGGCGCTACCCGAACCCCTCAAAGGCCCCGTCTACTTCGTCAGCTACGGCAACGCGAAGTTCCCCGAAGCCGTCATGGTCCTCGAAGGCTACGGCATCACCATCGACCTCCACGGCGAAACCTTCATCAGCAAAACCAGCGTCACCAGCGCCACCTTCCGCAACACCCCAGACGTCCCCTTCGAAAGCATCGAAGTGACAATCCCCACCGGCCGCTACTCCGAGTTCGGCGCGAACCTCCCCCCCAAAGACAACTACAACTTCTGCGGCCAAAAACTCACGATGCCGACCCTCCTCAAAGCCCAAAACGGCCTCGAAATCAACCAAAACACCCCCGTCACAATCACCGGCTGCAAACCCAAAAAACCAACCCGCACCCAACAACTCACCAAAGCCCTCCAAACCTGCAAAAAAACCAAAAACCACAGCAAACGCACCAAATGCGAACAAAACGCACACAAAAAATACGGAAACACCAAAACAAAAAAGAAAAAGTAGGCGACCACCACCGCTCCCGAGCTTGTGGTAAACGCACCTCGAGCCGCCCGGTGGTGCCCGGAACGGGAGCACGCCCAACCCTGTTCACGGAGCACGGGCTGGTGGCAATCGATACCCCTCGGGACCGCAACGGGACGTTTGAGCCACAGATCGTCCGCAAGCGCCAGCGGCGCTTCGAGGGGCTCGACGAGAAGAACCTGGCACTCTATTCCCGTGGGCTCTCGACACAGGATATCGAAGCGCACTTCGCCGAGCCGAGATCTACGACGTGGAGCGTTGGTCGGGACCTGATCAGCAGGGTCACCTCTGCGGTCATGGATGACGCCCGTGCGTGGCAGACCCGGCCGCTGGAAGACCCCCCTTCTACCTGGTCGTGTTCCTGGCCTGTATGGTGCACAAGATCCGTGAGGGCATCCCGGGTGACCGGGCACGTCAGCTAGCGCTCGGGGGGCCCCGGTCCTAGAGTCCGCGTCGTTGGAGGACGTGGGGGATGGTGCGTAGGAGGATCTTGACGTCGGTCCATAGCGACCAGTTGGCTACGTACAGGTAGTCGATAGCCACCATCTCCCGCAGCGACACGGTGGCGGGGCCGAGTATCTGCCAGTGGCCGGTCATGCCGGGGTGAAGC
>JBAVUV010000672.1:0-1682 GCA_049696955.1 Candidatus Sulfotelmatobacter sp.
CTGGAAAGGTATCCGAAGGCGATCAACGATAAGCCAAACGACTCGTGCAGGGCATCGCGTGAGACTGACAAATTAATACGATCGAAGAAGTTAACCAGAACTCCAAGCGCAAGCAAAAAAGCAATTCGCCAGCGTCGACTCGGAACTGCGGAGTTCACGGCGGGCGTTTTATTGTTCACTGAACACCGATACCCGCCAGAAGTCCGCCATCCACCAGATAGTCGCCCCCGGTGCAGAATCCGGCTTTGTCCGATGCCAGAAAAGCTGCCAACTCAGCCACTTCTTCCACCGTGCCAATGCGTCCAAGCGGATGTGCCGCGCCGAAGCGCGCGAATACTTCTTCACTGGGCAAGCCTGGCGAGAAGTTAGCCGCAGAGCGCGCGAGCATAGGCGTTCGGATCGATCCTGGGCTGATGGAATTCACGCGAATGTTGTCGGCAGCATGATCTAAAGCCATAGCGCGCGTCAGGCTGTGAATTGCACCTTTGGAGGCTGCGTATGCCGCCACGCTACGCTGGCAAGCATGACCCTGCACGGACGCCAAATTAATGATCGATCCTCCCCCCCGCTTTTTCATCTCCGGAATTCCAAAGTGCGCGGTGAGATAGATACTGGCAACATTGACCAGCATGCAGCGATTCCAGGTGGCGAGATCGGTTTCCAAAACTGTTCCAAAAGGATGAATTCCGACTGCGTTGACGATAATGTCCAGACCTCCGAATTGGCTGGAAGTTTTGGTAATGACCGAATGCACGCGGTCAGCATCGGTCACATCGCAGTCTTCAACACGAAGAGTTAAACTACGCGCGGCGGCTTCACGATTTAATTCTTCATTGCCACTCTTCTCAACCCCACAGGCAACTACTTCCGCGCCACCCGAGGCTAAGCGAATCGCAATACCACGTCCAATTCCCGTGGTTCCCGTGACCATGGCCACTTTGCCAGCGAAATCGTTCATAAAGACTTGATCCTCGCTCTCACTTTTGTATTCGATCTTGACCGCGACCCGTGCCGGAAGAATGAAGAATAAGGATCAGGACAGCAATTCCGGCATCGCGTATCCCAGGCCCCGTATGACACCGCGCAACTCGGCAAGCCCCTTCAACCTTCCCACAAATGAATAACCCGGATTCACTTTCTTGCCGATGTCATCGCCCAACAGATGTCCATGGTCAGGGCGCATAGGAATTGCGTGATCAGTCCGAAGGCCCCGCCTGCGCCTCGCTTCTTCTTCCAGCAAAGCGCGGATCGCCCCCACCATGTCAGAGCTGCCGCTCAAGTGCGCAGCCTCGTGAAAGGATCCATCCGATACGCGCATGACCTGCCGAAGATGTGCAAAGTGAATGCGTGGTCCGAACTCGCCAATCATAGCGAGCAAGTCAGTATCCTCTCTCGCCCCGAATGAGCCTACGCAAAATGTCAGTCCGTTGGCGGTCGTGTCGCAGGCCGAGAAAATCCTGCGCACGTCGTCCGCGGTCGAAACCACCCGCGGTAGCCCAAAGAGTGGCCACGGCGGGTCGTCGGGATGGATCCCAAGGCGAAGTCCCAACTCTTGAGCTGCCGGAATGACTTCCCGCAGGAACTCGAAAAGATTATTCCGCAGATCATCGGCGGACAAGCCGCGATATTCGGCGATCAACTGACGAATCGCATCTCGACCATACGATGCCTCCGCTCCAGGA
>JBAVUV010000673.1:0-3932 GCA_049696955.1 Candidatus Sulfotelmatobacter sp.
CAATCCAGCGACTTCCACCGGTGTATGCGATTTGAGCCAGTATCTTAATGTCGAGCAAGGTGGCAGCCAACCTTTAAACATTCTCGGGGGACAGGTTTTCAAGCCGGTACCCGGGGATGGTGGATTAGGTCCAAACGGTACGGGGCGTGTTCCATACGCGAATAACCAAATCCCCATCGGGGACATCTCTCCGCAGGCAGCTGCCATTCTTGCACTCTTTCCAGCCCCCACAAACGATCAAGTGTTCAACAATTTCATTGCCTCGGGGTCGGGTTCATACAAACAAGACAGCTTCGATACGCGAATCGATTTCAGTGCGGCGTCGACTGTTCAAATCTTTGGCCGGTTCAGCCTGGATTATTTCAACGTCGCCGGGCAAGGTTCATACGGCGCGCTTGAGGGCGTCGGCTTCGGGCCCGGTGGCTTATCCGGTAGCTCGATTACGCATAACTACAGCCTGGCTTCGGGCGTCACTAAAACGTTCAGCTCCACATTGTTGGCGGACTTCCGCTTTGGCTATTTCAAGTACAACCCGGTCGCATCGAAACCGGACGTTGGTGCAACTCCGATGACCAAGGTTGGAATTCCGAATGCGAACTTAACCGGACCGCAAGCGCTTGAGACTTCCGGCTGGGGTGGTTTTATTCTGAATCAAACACCCTCAAGTTCCTCCGGTGACGGCGGCAATTTTGGGGGTTCGACAGTGACTTGGGGTGATGGTTTAGGTGTGGCGCGTTGTAACTGCCCGCTGACAGAGAGCGAACAACAATTTCAATGGGTCGGGAATATCACAAAGATCCACGGCAATCACCAATTCAAGTTCGGCGCAGATTTCCGGTACGCCATGAACCTGCGTGTGCCGAGCGACGCTGGGCGTACCGGTGACTACACCTTTGATTATCGAACCACATCGGGCGGACCGACGGGTGGTGTCGGGGGCCTGGATTGGGCCACCTTCCTGCTCGGCGACGTCACCCAAGTGAGCCGATACGTCAGCACGAGTCTGACTGCGGCGGAACGTCAACACCGTATGTTTTACTACGGTCAAGATACCTGGCGCATAACTCCCAAATTGACTTTGAATTATGGGCTGCGCTGGGAAGTTTACTTCCCTGAATACGTCAACGGTAAGGACAACGGCGGGTTCGCTAATCTCACTCAGGGCTTGGACCGTGTGGCTGGCGAAGGCGGAATCCCGCTGAACGGCAATATTAACAATGCATGGGACGCGTTTGCCCCCCGATTGGGTGTCGCATACCAACTCAACCTCAAGACGGTCGTTCGTATGGGCTACGGTCGTAGCTTCGACATGGGAGTTTTCGGTTCCAACTTCGGGCACACGGTCACCCAAACCCTACCCGTGCTCGCTGCCCAACTAGCTCAAGGTGCAAGTCAAGAAGTGCCTGCGTTTACCTTGACGCAGGGACCTCCGATCTTCACCTTCCCGGCAATTCCTGCCAATGGATTATTGCCGGTGTCAGGACCAAACTGCTATCAAAATCCGGTCTTCAATGCGGCAGGACAAAATACCCAGCTTTGCGTGCAGCCGCATATTCGTCCAACGACCCAACGCCTGCCAACCCTCGACGCCTGGAACGCCACTGTGCAGCGACAGGTTACTAATACAGCCACTATCGAAATCGGCTACGTCGGCAATAAAGGAACGCATGTGTTCGCCGGTGATGGGCCTACCTACAACGTTAATAATCCTTCGATGGTCGGGTATTGCGCCAATGCTGGATGCACCGCTAAGACTCCTCAGTTGTATCGGCGGCCCTACTACAACAACTTTACTTATGCTGGTTACCCGGATCCTACGAACATACAGGCAGATTTGCCTACTCCCGGCACGGCTCCGAGGCTTGTCCCAGGCGTGTTGCAGTGCTGCTCGACCGACCAGGGCAATTACCTGGGCAATGACGCAAGCAGCAAATATGACGCGTTGCAGATTAAATTTGAAAAGCGCTTTTCGCATGGTCTGCAGGTTCTCTCGCATTACACCTTTGCTCACGCCTACAAATACGACAATGCGTACTATCCTGACGACCCCGCCGTAGCTTACGGACCGGATGACCAGGTCCGGAATCAGGTCTGGGTTAACAACGCGGTTTACGAGTTGCCGTTCGGAAGAGGAAAACCGTTCGCCGGCAATTCCGGCCGAGCCGAGGATTTGATTATCGGAGGCTGGCAAATCAGCGGAACAACCACGTGGGGCAGCGGCTTACCCTGGACACCAAGTACGAACGAGTGTGGCGGTGAAGAAGATGTAGGAGTCTGCCGACCCGACAAGGGCTCAGGTTCGTTTCCAATCGGTGCCGGATCGCTTCAGCACCCTGCGGATGCTCCGCCCTTCGTGCAATTCTTCACCCCTTTGACTTCTCTCACTGGACCATTTACGGATCCGGGGAACGGCAAGTTAGGCAACATCGGGGTCTTCAGTTACCGCGGACCAAGGGTGTTTTATGCGGATGCCTCGATTTTGAAGAATTTCTCCCTGATCGAACGGCTAAGGCTCCAGTTCCGAATGGATGCATTCAATGTATTCAATCACCCTGTGCTGGGCTTCAATAACAACCAGAACGGCGGAACCTGTATCGACTGTACTGGGAACGGCGTGATTACAGACATCGAGCATGACGCGTCCCCTGGCTCCGCTACTGGTATGCGCCAACTTGAATTCGCCCTGAAGCTCATCTTCTGAGGAGAAACCATTCGTCCAAGAGGGAGTCCTCCGGGGCTCCCTTTTTTCTCGCTTACAATGGGGGCCGGATTGGTGAGCATCCCACGGTGATTTCATCGAGACTATTCGGCAAGCGCGACGTGGCAGCGGGATTTCTCATCCTTGTTGTGCTGTTCGGGCTGGAATCGACCGCGCATAGCCGCGAACCGGTTCAAAGCTCCGCGGTTCCATCCAAGGTTGCCGGCCGAAGCGGTTATGTCGGCAACGAGGCCTGCGCCCGCTGCCATGCCGCAATCTATGAGTCTTATGAGAAGACTGCCATGGCCCACGCCAGCGGTCCGGCGCTCGATGCTCTGACCCCGGCGGAATTCACGCACAAAGCATCAGGTATCCATTACCGCATCTACGAAGAGAATGGGCGCGCCTGGCTTAGCTTTGACCGGCCCGGTGATCCTGAAGTTCAGGGAAGGCGCGAATTGCTCTACTACATCGGCTCGGGACATCGTGGCCGAAGCTATCTTTTTGAGACCGATGGATTCCTCTTCGAATCTCCGGTGAACTGGTATGCGAACAAACAAGTGTGGGACATGGCTCCCGCGTACCAGAACGCGCGCGAAATGCCATTGAATCTTCCCGCCTACACGAGCTGCCTAAACTGCCATGTGAGCGGGATGCAGGCCCCGGCAAAAGACACGGACAACCGTTATCCGACGCCGCCTTTCTCGCACGGCGGCGTTTCCTGTGAACGCTGCCATGGGCCCGGGACCGCGCATGCGAATGGCGGCGAGATTATCGATCCAGCCAAGTTGAGCCCCATTCGCCGCGACGAAATTTGTATGCAGTGTCATCTGGAAGGAAAAGTAGCGATTGAACGACCGGGCCGCCATGCCTACGAGTTTCGTCCCGGGCAAGAACTCACCGATTACGTCCGATATTTCGTGTTGACTGGTTCTCAAGCGGCCAACCTCGGTGCCGTCAGTCAGGTAGAGGCGCTAGCGCAAAGCCAGTGCAAGAAAATGTCGGGCAATGCCATGTCATGCACAAGCTGTCATGATCCGCACCAGTCCCCCGCTCCTGCGGAGCGCATCGCCTATTACCGAGGCAAATGCCTCGCCTGCCACGGCGCGCCCTTCGCAGCCAAGCATCATGTGGATCAGCCAAACTGTTTAACATGTCACATGCCGGCTTCCGCCAGCAGCGACGTGGCGCATACCGAGGTGACTGATCATCGTATTCTGCGGAGACCACAAAT
>JBAVUV010000674.1:0-1619 GCA_049696955.1 Candidatus Sulfotelmatobacter sp.
CGAGCAGAATCTGCAAAGCCCCAATGCCAAGTGCCAGCAAAGCAATGCCGATGTAGTCCAGCTTGACTCCGGCCGCCTTAATCTTGGCCAGGTAAGGAGGATCTTCGACAAAGCGCCGCACCAGCAACCACGTGATTATGCCGACCGGGAGATTGATGAAGAAAATCCACCGCCAGGAATAGTTGAAAGTGATCCACCCGCCGAGCGTCGGTCCGATCGTGGGCGCCATAATCGCCGTAATGCCGTAGAGAGCGAAGGCGAGACCTCGCTGTTGCGGTGGAAAGGTGTCTGCCAGAATCGCCTGAGCCATTGGCTGTAACCCGCCGCCGCCCGCGCCTTGCAACACGCGAAAGAGAAGAAGAAAGCCCAGACTCGGCGCAATGCCACAGAGCAGGGAACTCACTGTGAAGACGCTCAGACAGGACATGAAAAAACGTTTTCGTCCTAGCGCGCCCGCGAGCCAGCCGCTAATGGGCAGGATGATGGCATTCGAGACCAGATAAGACGTCAGCACCCACGTGCTTTGGTCATTGCTCGCGCCCAGATTTCCGGCCATATACGGCAGGGCGACGTTGGCGATGCTGGTGTCCAGCACCTCCATAAAGGCAGCCAGCGCCACAACCACGGCAATCAGCCAGGGATTGTACTTAGGCCGCCAAATATCCTGATCGAGCGTAATTGCAGCGGCACTCATTTGAGATACACATCGGGCACTACGTTCATGCCGGGTCGAAGCCGACGGTCTTTGTTCTCTCCCGATTCGAGGACGATCTTTACCGGAATTCGTTGAACAATTTTCACGTAGTTCCCGGTAGCATTCTCTGGCGGAAGCAAGCTAAACAGAGGACCCGTTGCTCCAGCAATGCTGTCCACATGGCCTTTCAGAGTCTGGCCAGTCGAATCCACATGGATTTCCGCATTCTGTCCGACCTTCATGTGCTTCAGTTGAGTCTCTTTGAAATTGGCGGTCACCCAGACTTGATCGAGAGGCACCACAGTAAGAAGTTGCTGTCCCTCTTGAACGTTCATTCCTACCACTACTTTTTTGTCGACTTCACCGCTCACCGGAGCGACGATCTTGGTGTATTCCAGATTCAATTGCGCCTGCTCGAGCAGGGCTCGCTTTTCATCTGCATCTGCGATTGCGGCGCGCACGCGAGCCTGGGTTGACGACACTTGCTGCGGCCCAGTCTCGGCGGATTGGTGGTTCGCTACCGCTTGTTCCAGGCGGCTGCGGGTCTGCTTAACGAACTCCTGGGCTGCCGATTCACTGGCCTGGGCTGCGGCTACTGTTGCGGCGCTGGACTTCGCCGCAGCGACTGCCTGATCGTAAATTTGCCGCGATACCTCGCGCTTGTCGACCAGCAACTTGTAGCGATGAAGATCGTCTTGTGCCTTGACATCGTTTGCTTCCGCTGACTCCACTTGAGCGTGAGCGGCGGTGAGTTGCCTCTCGGCGGCGATGACTCCGGCATTGGCGTCTGCGATGCCGGAAGCTGCGAACCTAAGCTGGCTCGAAGTATTCACTGAAGTGATCGGAACAGTGATGTTCAGTGACTGCGCGGTCGCCTCGGCATTGGCGAGATTCGCCTGCGCTTGCGCGACCGCCACCTCATAAT
>JBAVUV010000675.1:0-3323 GCA_049696955.1 Candidatus Sulfotelmatobacter sp.
GCGGTCGATCTATATTCGCGAGCTAAAGTGCGTTTTGGATTCTCCGACGCGTTAGCCAGCAAAGTCCTGGGTTTCTTGTCGGGGAAAAAGTAAATCGAAAACTTGCTTTGTAGCCCGAAGAAAAATCAGCAACAGCTTCCTCTAGGCCGGACGCGCCGTTCTTCGCGCGTAGTACGTGGGATAACCAGTCTCAAGCTTGCGCCCTTGCTCGCTGAAGCGAGGCAAATGAATCAAGCCAGCCTTTTGCAACGCAAATTGCAAAGTCGTGGCCAGCACGCCAAAACCGTACTTCACGCTGCGGCGGAAGTTGATTGACGACGCCTCCTCGAAATATTTCGTAGGACACGAAACTTCTCCGATGCGAAAACCGAAGTGCACGCACTGCGCGAGCATCTGATTATCAAAAACAAAGTCGTCGGAGTTTTCGAGCAGCGGCAGCTCCGTGAGCACTTGCCGGCTGAAGGCGCGATAGCCCGTGTGATATTCCGAAAGCTTCACCCGCAAGAACAAATTCTCGAAGGCGGTGAGCAGCCGGTTGGAAATATATTTGTAGATCGGCATGCCCCCGAGCAGCGCCGTGCCGCCGATAATGCGTGATCCCAGCACTACATCGTAAACCCCATAAGCCACCATGCTGGCCATTGCTGTAATCAAATGCGGCGTGTATTGGTAATCGGGATGAAGCATGATGACCACATCCGCGCCCGCCGCCAGAGCCTCGCGATAACAGGTCTGCTGGTTGCGGCCATAACCGTAATTGCGGTCATGCTGAAAAACCTGCAGGCCAAGCCGGCGCGCCAAATCAACGGTACGATCGGAACTGCGGTCGTCCACCAGAATGCGAATATCTACGAGATCCGGAAGTTCGCCCACCGTGACCGCGAGCGTTTTCTCCGCGTTGTAAGCGGGCATAACGACCGCGATGCGTTTGCCATTAATCATCGTATGGCTTTATTGTGTGACTCTTATGATACCTGAGAACGGAGACGGTAAGCTCCATTTTGAATAGATGCATTGTCTGAGCTGCCGGAGGCTTGCCCGAACGCGTCCGCTGTGAAAAACTAGATTTTCGGGATTCGCCCATGTGGAAGTGCGGTGAATTCGATCCAAGCAATGTCGACAAGAAAAACACTTTTCGAAAAAATCTGGGACGCGCATTTAGTGGCGCAGCCGAGCGATCGGTCTCCCATCATTTACATCGATCTGCACCTGGTTCATGAAGTGACATCGCCGCAGGCCTTTGACGGTTTGCGGGTCGCCGGAAGAAAAGTTCGCCAGCCGTCGCGGACCGTCGCCACCGTTGATCACAACATTCCCACCGAACCGCGCGGCACTCCGATTACAGATCTGATCGCCGCCAAACAGATTGCTGCGCTGCAGGCAAATTGCAAGGAATTCGGTGTGCGCCTTTTCGATATGGACTCGCCGGAGCAGGGAATCGTCCACGTGATCGGGCCGGAACTGGGGCTGACCCAGCCGGGAATGACAATCGTCTGCGGCGATAGCCACACCAGCACTCATGGCGCGTTTGGAGCCCTCGCTTTTGGCATTGGAACGTCGGAAGTCGAACACGTTCTGGCCACGCAATGCCTCGCGCAGCAGAAGCCGAAGACGATGAAAATCGAAGTGCGCGGCCGTTTACCGGAAGGTGTGACTGCGAAAGATCTGGCGCTTGGAATCATCGGCCAGATCGGCACCGACGGCGCGAGTGGTTACGTAATTGAATATGCGGGCGAGGCGGTGCGCGCGCTATCGATGGAAGGCCGCATGACGCTGTGCAACATGAGCATTGAGGCTGGGGCCCGCGCCGGCATGGTGGCGCCGGACGAAACCACGTTCGCTTATGTCCGGGGAAAGAAATTTTCTCCAAGAGAAAGCGAATGGCAAAAGACAGTCCAATACTGGCGCACCCTTGCCAGCGACGAAGACGCGACCTTCGACAAGGTCGTAGATATCGATGCGGAGCAGCTTTCCCCCTTCGTCACCTGGGGCACAAATCCAGGAATGGTGGCTCCGGTGACGGGCCGCGTGCCCGAGACCAGCGCCTTAACAGAATCCGATCGTCGCGCGACCGAGTTAGCTCTGCAATACATGGGATTGGAGCCGGGGAAACGTATCGAAGATATTGGAATTGAGCGCGTCTTTATCGGATCATGCACAAACTCGCGCCTCGAGGACCTGCGTGCAGCAGCGCGTGTCGCCAAAGGCCATCACGTGAGTTCGAAAGTCCGGGCGATGGTTGTGCCAGGATCACAAGCCGTGAAGCGCGCGGCGGAGCAGGAAGGCTTGCATCAGGTCTTCTTAAATGCGGGCTTCGAGTGGCGTGAGTCAGGATGCTCGATGTGTTTGGGAATGAATCCAGACATTCTGCAACCGGGCGAGCGCTGTGCCTCCACCAGCAACCGGAACTTTGAAGGCCGGCAAGGACGGGGCGGTCGAACCCACCTGGTCAGTCCTATGATGGCCGCTGCAGCGGCCATCGCCGGACACTTTACCGACATTCGGAACTGGAAGTTTCAATAACGTAGACGTCAATTACGTTGACACGAGAATGAGTGCAGGGAATTTTCAATGAATCCATTTCGCATCCATCGCGGCCGCGTAGCTCCTCTCGACCGCGTGAACGTTGATACCGATCAGATCATTCCCAAGCAATTCCTTAAGCGGATTGAGCGCACTGGTTTCGGACAGTTTTTGTTTTACGACTGGCGATTCGCGGCAGACGGAAAGAAGAGCTCCGGTTTCGTGCTGGACGATCCGCGTTACGCAGGCGCCAGTATTCTGGTGGCGGGAAAGAATTTCGGCTGTGGCTCCTCGCGGGAGCATGCGGTATGGGCGTTGGCGGATTTCGGCTTTCGCGCCGTGATTTCTTCTTCGTTCGCGGACATCTTCGCCAACAACAGTACAAAGAACGGATTCCTTACCGTGCGTTTGACCGAGGACGAAGTTGCGGAATTGACGCGGCGATCCGGCGTGACGCAAGACTATCAGCTAACCATCGACCTGGAACAATGCGAAGTGCGAGACGAACATGGGTTCTCTGCAAATTTTTCCATCGACGACTTCGTCCGCCATTGCCTGCTCCATGGCCTCGACGATATTGGACTGACTCTGCAACACGAGGCGGAGATCACGGCCTACGAGAAGCTTCATCCCGCGGCCTCCGCAATGCAGTCGCTGTAATCGGCAATGCGCGGACGAAAGCGAGTAAAGATTTGTAAAATCCAGGGCTTAGGCTTGACCAGCTGCGACACCGGAGTTGATGCTTGATTGGTAGAGTTCCACATCTGCGTTCCGGTTCCTGACTGCGTCCTCCAGCCGGA
>JBAVUV010000676.1:0-2298 GCA_049696955.1 Candidatus Sulfotelmatobacter sp.
GGATACCACATTAATTCGAATACGCCGAAGTCTGAATTTCTGATTCCGACTGCGTTGAGGATGGACTTGCCTACGGACATCATCCTGGGAAAAATCGGATATCCCGCCGGAGAGGATGCGAGTTTCCCATTCTCTCCGGACGAGAAGCTTAGCGTCTACAGCGGAGACTTCACCATTGCCGTGGCGGTCCATCCGCTGCACTCGGTGATGCCGGGAAAATATGAGATGCATGGCGTGCTGCGCTATCAGGCCTGCGACAATGCCGCTTGTTATCCTCCGAAAAGTTTGCCGGTAAGTTTTGAAGTAAAGGTCGTGAAGGAACCTCCGCAGCATCACGCCAATCCAGCGCAGAGCCCGCATATCCATAACTAGCTGTCAGGAATCGGTGCGCGGCGTCGCGCGGGCGAGTGCGAGAATCGCTCCGGCATATAGCATCGTGTCCGTGAAGTAATTGACCGCCTCGACCTTCACATCGGTACTCGCGACCGGGAACGACGTAATCAGGATGGCCAAATAGACGGTGAAGACCAAAAGGGCAATCCATGCGCCGAGGCAAGTAGCTGCCATCCGCGTTTTCTTTGCGAACAGAATGGCCGCCCCGCAAACCAGCAATAGCGCGCCGGTGAGATAGCTGATGATCACGCGCCCCGGAATCCAGTCGGGCATCAATTTTTCCAGGGGAACGCCCGGGACGTTGATGGGATGGAGAAAGTGCTCGACGCCATAGAACGTCGCGGCGATGCCGATCACGATGCGGCCCACCGTGATGAGCTTGCTTCCCCAGTACCCGTTCCGTCCGGCCATCGCGCCTCCCGCAAGAATCCAGCCGCCGGCGCCAAATGATAGTTCGCGCAACATCAGGGTCCAGTTAAAACGGTTGTGGGGGTCGGCCAGCGTTCCGGGGAGGTCCATCATCGCGACGAAGAGAAACATCATGATTCCGAACAGCAGGCCCGACCAGCGCACCTGAATTTTTGTGGCAATGCTCAAAGAAGCGGCCAGCAATCCGCAGCCGACGAGATAGGTCCAGAACAGGGGCCAGGGCATAAACTTGGGCACCCCCTGCGAGATGCCCTGGGCAGCGGAGAAATGCTCCGCCGCGAAAACCGCTAGGGGCAGGGCAAAGAAAAGATTCCCGAGGGCGACGACCTTATCGAGGCCGCGAGCCCGGACAACCTCGTTTCTCGCAGCCAGCGTTCCGATCACCAGGAGCGCGATGCCTGCGATGTACGTGGAGACGACGGTGCGAGAGATCTCGAGGAACATCAGTGCGAGGAAAATGTTGGGGATGTTTGTATTCATGTCTATCGAAGACGACCGAACCTGGCGTCGCACGAAATCATAGCTGTTTTGACTGCGCAGTTGAGGAAAAGTTAGGGGGGTGCCGCACCAGTTCGTGGAAGGAACGGACGCCTTCGTCCCTTCACCGGTACCAAGTGTCCCATGCTTGTACCGCCATGTTTTGCCTAGACAGTTTGGAGCTTGATGTAGATCGCGCCCTTCGATTCCACTGAGGACGGCAGATTAAAGAATGTCGTTTCCCAAAGCGAACCCCTAATTCGAATTTCTTCCAGCGCAAGGTTGCGGATCGCTGGACCCTGCCACTAGGCTGGCTTCGGGGCCCGTGGTGTAACTGGCAGCACGTAAGCCTGTCCAGCTTTAAGGTGCGGGTTCGAATCCCGTCGGGTCCACCGTTTCCCTTCTTTGGTAGGGAAACTTGAGAGGGGCCTCAGGACAGGGAGGCTCCTCAGTAACCTTGACTTCGCGTTTCTGGAAATCGATAATGTGTTTGAAGCTGGACAGGCTTACGCCCCGAGTGGAGTTGCGCTCGGGGTTTTACTTTTCGACCCCTCTTAAGTGTTGTCTAGTCACCGACCGAGACTTGCGTTGGCAACACAAGGAATTCGGACATACCATCAATGCTCTCAACACCGTCCCGACGCGTACTGATCCGAACTAGCTTTCGCCCGCTCGAATCTTGGAGCATGCCCACTACCTCACAACGCAAAAATCCGGATAAGGGATATGGACTCCGCTCGTCGAGAGCCAGATCCGCAGTGAAGATGGGAATTTTGTCGATAATCCGGTGAGATCGATTTTCGGCGTCCACGAACTCGCACGCGACCACTCCGGGTTGCGGCTCGTACCCCAAGAAACGCACGATTTGGACGGCAAGATTCAATTTAGCTCTTCCCCTGTTTCTTCTCCACCTTCGCCCAGGTATCCTTCAGCGCCACAGTGCGGTTGAACACCGGCTTGCCGGGCTTCGAATCTGGATCGACGCAGAAATATCCCAGA
>JBAVUV010000677.1:0-7471 GCA_049696955.1 Candidatus Sulfotelmatobacter sp.
CGGGAATGATGTTCTTCACTTTCTGCCCCACCAGCTCATCCCGGCTGTAGCCGAACTGCTTTTCCGCTTGAACATTCAGCAGCACGATCTCGCCCGCCACGTTCACCACCACCATGGCGTCTGGAGCCGCTTCCAGCAGCCCACGATACCGGCTCTCCATTTGCGCAAGGTGGGTCTCCGCCGCCTTGCGCACGCTGATATCGCGGATCGCCGCAGTTACGAGAATGCCTTCGGGACTTTCGAGCGGGCTCAGCATAATCTCAATCGGAAACTCGCTGCCATCTTTCCGCCGCGCGATCAGTTCGATTCCGGTTCCGATCTGTTGCGCCAGAGCCTCGGCCGCCGAGCGCGCGTCATCTGCAAGCAACCGTTCCGCGAATCCTTCCGGGATAATGTTCTTCACCTTCTGGCCCACCAGTTCGTCGCGGCTGTATCCGAACTCCTTTTCCGCTCGAACATTTAACAGGACGATCTCGCCGACCACATTCACCACCACCATGGCGTCTGGAGCCGCTTCCAGCAAACCACGGTATTTCGCTCCTGACTCTTTGCTCTCGCTGATGTCGGTGTTGGTGCCGAACCAGCGGAATACCTTGCCTTCCGAATCGCGGATGGGAACCGCGCGCGAGAGAAACAGACGGTAGATGCCGTCCCGGCCGCGAAGGGGAAACGTGTCTTCCCAAATCTCGCCGGCCAGGAAACAACGGCGGATCTTTTCCACCACCCGCTGTACGTGGTCGCGATGATGTACCTTTTGCCAGCCCCAGCCGGCCATCTCCGATAGAGTGGAACCGGTGTAATCGAGCCATCGGTCGTTGTACCAGAAGATAGAGCCATTCTCGTCAGCCATCCAGGCTAACTGGGAAATGTTATTCGCCAGGGTGGTGAAGCTTCTTTCGCTTTCGCGCCGGGATTCCTCCGCGAGACTGCGGGCGGCAGAGTCGCTACGGACACTCCAGGTCGCGCCCGTGGCAATCAACACTCCCAATACAGTTGCCAAAAGCAGCGCGATTTTGGTCTGGCCCAGGCGCCGACTTGCCTCCGCTTCGCGTTGCACCAACAGGCGCAGCTCTTCGGCCTGCATGGTGCGAACGACCGCTTGGAAATCTTCCATGCTGTGCTGGCCCGATCCGCTTCGAATGGCATCCGCTGCGGCGGCGACACCCTGGGATCTTCGTACTCCTATGACTGCTTCTGCCGATTGGATCCGCTTCGCCGTGAATTGGTTGAGATCGGGAAGTTGCCGCTGCTGAGCGGGATTGTCCAATGTCAACTCGCGAACTGTGGCCTGGTCCTGTTCTACCCTCAGCTGGCTTGCGTGATAGGTCGTAAGATAGGATTCTTCGCCCGTCAACACATATCCTCGGGCGCTCGATTCAACGCTCTCCAGCGCGAAGCGCAGATCCTGAAGACTTTCCAGAACCTTGTGGGTGTGATGCACCCAGCGGTCGCTCTCACTGGATACCAGCATGCTCCGGTAAGAGAGAGCACCGATGACGAGCAAAGCCAGGATGGCCAACCCGAATGCGAGTTGCACCTTCCGGTCTATTCGGGATTTGACCTTCATTTCACCTGACTTTGTGCTGTGCAATAGATTTCGAAGTTCCCCCAGCGAGTTAGGGGCGCCCGATCATTCGCGGTGAGATATGGGGACAGTTGGGTACAAGCAACATCCTTAGTATGCGCCGAGAATGCCGCCGCGCCGATATCTTAACTTGTGAAACTCGCTCGGCCAGTTCCACATCGGGACATGACCCAAATTTGGAAGAGTGCCGCGCTGAAATTTACGTAGAGTCCCGGGGCGTTTAAATGGCCTGAGTGCGGTTTACTCCTGAAATTAAAACGTTGTGGCGGATGGCTGCTTTTTCCTAAAATCCTCGGCGCGGATTTGGACGCTGACGAAATTCGAGGAAAATTCTCGGGAGTTCGTCCCCGCGCATTTGCGCATAACGGGGCGATGCCCTCCGATCAACCTGTTGAAGCACTGAGATCGTCGTCTTTGGTCTCGCGAATCGCAAGCAGTCCGAGCAGGGTTAGTACTGCCGACGCGGAGAGATAGTAGCCGACGTACTGTAGCCCATACGTCCTAGCCAGCCAGGTAGCGATGTATGGCGCTAGAGAGGCGCCCAGTATTCCCGCCAGGCTGAAAGCAAGCGAGCTGCCTGTATAACGCACCGACGTTGGGAAAAGTTCGGAGATCACCGTGCCGAGAGGCCCGTAGGTGAGGCCCATCAGCGATAGCCCCAATGCCATCATGCCCACTGCTCCGGCGGTGCCGGCAACGAACATAGGCGCCAAAATCAGGCCAAAGATACCGATCGATACCGTCACCCAGAGCATCACGCGACGGCGTCCTCGCTCCGCCAGAACGGCCGAGATGGGAATGGTTAACGCAAAGAAAAAGATGCAGAACAATTGCATGAGCAGGAACTTTCCTCGACTGTAGCCGAGCGCGCTGGTACCCCACGACAACGCGAAAACCGTCATCAGATAGAAGAGAACGAACGTCGCTAAGCAGACCACGATGCCCGCGACCAGTGACCTGGTGTGATTACGAAGAACCGCCAGCATCGGCACTTTCACTTGCTCGTGCCGATTGACGGATGCCCGGAACACAGGGGTCTCAGTAATTGTCAAGCGCACATAGAGGCCAAGAAAAACCAACACAGCACTCGCCAGGAACGGGAGGCGCCAGCCGAAAGCAAAGAACTGGCTTTCTGTGAGCCCTCGAGAAAGCAGCAGGAAAACGCCACCCGAGAGAAAGAATCCGACCGGTGCTCCGAGCTGCGGGAACATGCCATACCAGGCGCGCTTGTTCGGAGGTGCGTTCTCAATCGCGAGCAACACGGCGCCACCCCACTCCCCACCGAGACCAAGCCCCTGTCCGAAGCGGCATAACGCGAGAAGCACCGGCGCGACAAAGCCAATCATGCTATAGGTCGGCAATGCGCCGATAGCGACCGTCGATATCCCCATGGTCGACAGCGCGATCACCAAAGTTGTCTTGCGGCCAATGCGGTCTCCAAAGTGACCGAAGAGCGCCGAGCCGATCGGCCGGGCCAGGAAAGCGATTCCAAACGTCGCCAGTGAGGCGAGCTTAGCGGATGCCGGATCGGATGCGGGGAAAAATAGGTTGGGAAAGACGATCACTGCGGCGGTTGCGTAAATATAAAAATCAAAGAACTCAATCGTCGTGCCGATCAGGCTGGCGAACAGAACCTGGCGAGGTGTGTTGACCGGCTTATTGGTCTTGGCGAGGGTCGCGTCCATCAAATCTCCGACATCCAGCGAAACACAGATTGAAAAGGATGTCCACCTAGACCTGCTGCCGGAGGTTGGGACGCAGTGTGAGCGAGCCGTCATCGTTCAGTCTCTGGTGACACGCCCAGCGCACGGGATAGCGCATTCCCTTTACCTCGATCTCAGCCCTCAGTTTCAATCCCTTCCAATCTGTGACGTTCGCAAGCACGAACTGCGCTTGCCTGATCTTCCCCGGTAGCGGGTAGCCGGCATCCAGACAACCACTCTTCAGTACCTTTCCATCCTCGCTCTCCACGGTCACTCGTAATACGCCCGGCACTCCCGCGATGCCGTCATTGGCAAAACCAATGATCAGGGCTTGATAGCCGGCGTCCTTATAGCTCCAGATGAAAGATGGCCTTACCCGGTAGCCAATCCGGCGATTGATCCGGTCGAACGCTGCCGGATAAGCCTGGTAGTAGCTCATCAGATTTTGCGCGCTGATCTGATGAAAGTTCCATAGCGACCAGTAATTCGCGCCGATATCGATCACATGATCGATCATGTTCTCTGCCGGAGATATCCCTTCCTGTGCAGCGTTCGGATCGGGAGGTTTCCCAGGAAGCCCCTGCTCCAGCAATGCCGCGATCCACGGCGGGCGATTGCTGAGCGCTTCGATCTGCTCGTTCTCGATAAAGATGGTGTCGCTGCGAATCCAATTATTGCTGCGGACCGCGCGGTCCAGCAGTTCCGAATTACCCACCCGGCTGTAGTCAGGTTGAGTATTCGTTAGCAGGGGCGTTCTTTTAAAGTGTTCGAGCTGGACTTCGAGCATATTCATCCAGGTCCGCTCTGCAGTCAGATAGTCAGGGAAAGGATTGTTGGCGAATGGCCAAGTGTGCCCTTCACCCCAGAAGCCGTACATGAACGTGTCGATATACTCGATGAGTGGGTTGCCATCGAATTCCGCTGCCAATTGGCCAACCAGCTCTTTAAATGCTTGCTGAAAAAAAGGATGGTCATACCGAGGCTGATAACGGGAGTGCGGATTCTCCAAGAACCTCTTTCCAGCAGCGATGCTCTCCTGATCGCCAGGCGCCACAAGGTCCACTTTCGGCACTTTTTCCAGGACAAAATCCGGCAAGGCTGCTTCGTGTTTGTAATCTGGCGCGGACATCTGAATTCGCAATCCGACCCGCTTACTATTTTTCTTAGCCAATTCAAAAACCAGCTTCACGTAGTCCGGCAGTTCCAGGCGTCCGGGCCGCGGCTGAACTTCTCTCCAGGTCGGGCGAATGTAAAGCTGCTGGCCTAAAGGAAATCGAACCAGGTCCTCGATCGCTTGCGGAATGTTGTCGGACTTGATCTCCTCGGTGCCACTGTCAGCCGTGATATAGGTGACCAGTCCCTTGCCATAGTTCGGTACGACGTCTTCCGAAGAAGTAGTGGTCATCACCACATCGTCGGTGGGAATCACGGCGTCCGGCGGATATTGTGGGAACGGACCCTGATTGAGGCGATCGGCCACCTGGGGACCGCAGCCGAAGTCGTAGTTCCCCCAGTTGTGGGCAGGAACCTCCGCCTGCGCTTTACCCATCCCAAGTTCTGCAGCTACGGCCACAGCGACGGTGCTCTTTAGAAACTCTCTACGTTGCATTCAGAGTCATTCCTCCTTGTCGTGTAGCACCGGTTAACGCGTGGCCGATGCGCCAAAGAACTGCGGCTGCTCTGGGATTGCGGCGCCGTCCGCGCGTGGATCGGATGCACCGAAATTAAGGCCGGTTTTGCTGTCGTGAAGAATTGCCTGGCCGCGTCCCATCAAGGATGTGTAATCGGGATGCACCTGCAGCACATGTCCCATCTTGGTCAGCGCTTCGAGCGTGGAAGGCGTCACACGGGACTCGATCACGATTTTGCACCCGACCTGCTGGCGATCGGTAAAGCGGGGTTCTTCCATTGCAGCCTGAATGTTCATGTGGTAGTCGACGACGTTCGACACAAATTGTGCATGAGCTAGCGGTTGATTCAGCCCGCCCATGATGCCGAATCCGATGTGCTCGTCACCTCGCTGCATAAAGGCGGGAATGATGGTATGGAATGGGCGCTTTCGACCGGCAAGTGCATTGGGCGACGCCGGATCGAGCGAGAAAAGGCCACCGCGGTCCTGTAAGGCAAATCCCATGCCAAGAACAGTCACGTTCGATCCAAAGTTGTTGTAGTTGCTTTGAATGACAGAAAGGATATTGCCTGCGCGATCGACGACAGTGAAGTAGGTGGTGTCGCTGGTGCCGAGCGCCCCGGGGGCAACTGTGCAATTCGCTTTGGCCGGATCGATCAGCGCGGCGCGTTTTGCGGCATAGTCTTTTGACAGAAGCTGATTGACAGGAATCTTGCTGAAGCGCGGATCGCCGTCGTACGTTTTCACGTCCGCATACGCAAGCTTCATGGCCTCGATTCGCGTGTGCAATTCGCCGGGGCTGTGCGGACCGGCGGGATCGGGCTTGAACTGCTCCATAATGTTGAGCATTTCAAGCGCTGCGATACCGTCTCCGTTCGGCGGGAGCTCGTATACGGTCCAATCGCGATATTTCGTAGAAATTGGCTCGACCCATTCAGCGGAGTAAGATGCGAGATCGTCGGCCGTCATGGTTCCTCCGAGTTCGTCAGAGGTTTTGAGAATGGCCTTGGCGATTTCTCCCTTGTAGAAAGAAGTCTTGCCTTGGTTGGCGACCAGCGTGAGCGCGTGGGCGACATCGGGATTATGAAACATCTCTCCGGTCTCGGGGACCTTGTCGCCGGGGAGAAATACACGGCGGCTCTCCGGATTCGTCAACAGGCCTTCGCGATCTCCATCCCACCAGTTGTGAATAATCTCCGCCACCGGAAATCCCTGCTCGGCGTAGAAGATTGCAGGTTGGAATAGGTCGCGCCAGGGCAGTTTTCCCCAGCGATCATGCAACTTGGCCCATCCATCGACCACTCCCGGAACAGTGACGGAATCGATACCGAATTGGGGCATCGCCGTGCTCCCCTTTTGGTGGAGATGCTCAATTGTGAGCGCCTTCGGTGCCCAGCCGCTGGCGTTCAGGCCGTAGACCTTGCCTGTCTTCGCTTCCCAATAAATAGCAAACAGATCGCCGCCCATGCCGTTGGAAGTGGGTTCGGTGACATTGAGTACAGCGTTCGCGGCGATTGCGGCATCGATGGCGGAGCCGCCCCGTTCGAGGATAAGCGCACCGGCTTGTGAGGCCGAAACCTGACTGGTAGCCACCATACCGTATTGCGTAGCGACGACGGAGCGTCCGTAAGAACGATCCTGGGCAAACAGGTTGAATGCGGCCAATAGAAAAACGAGCAATGCGACCGAAGGTCTGAGTGCGATCATGCGTGCAAAGCTCCGGAGTCAAGACGCTACTGAGTCGTTATGTGGCACTACGCCATGAGCGTACCACTTGAAACCAAGACACAAGAAGGATGAAAGGCTGGATCTACCTTGCGCCGGTGGGGACTCACCCGCGCGTCATGAGATTTCGTTACTTCCAGAGTTTGCATCCGAGCAGCTTAATCCAGGCAATGAGAACACGTAACGAGAATCGTGGTCCAGCCTGGCTCAGCTCGCCTTGGGGATGGCATCACTTTTGTGGATACGCCTGGACTTGGATCGTTGGCCACTCGAAGGCCGGCTGAGACGCTTGCCTACCCTCGACGCTGCGACCTGGATCAGTGTAGTGGTATGAACCCACGGTGAGAGAGAAACCGTGTAATAAGCCCAGCGGAGAGCTCGTCTCTGCAAAACGCTATTCCACAAGATTGAATGTGTCATTAAGCGCTTGATAATAAACGATATATTGGTGGAGGCGGCGGGAGTCGAACCCGCGTCCGAAAATGTTACTGGTCAAGAGACTACATGCTTATTCTCGTTCATGCCCCAGGCATTAGGCGTTTCCACCCTACCCGGGACGTTCGCGGCCCACGCTCAGAACGGACAAGAAACGCTAGCCGCTAGCCTGTGATCTTAACCTCTCCGCCCAGACGTAGCGAAGAAGAGCAGCCCTCAGTGTGACGCTCGCTCACCGCCCAAGGGCGAAGCGGTGGAAAGCGGCTGCCTAATTAATTAGGCTGCGTATGCCATTTGTTGATTGGCAATTATCATTTTGCACGCGATTACGGGTGTGTGCACCCCGGCATGCCTCTTGGCCGCAAGCATCTCCGTCGAAGCCGTGACGCCCCC
>JBAVUV010000678.1:0-2390 GCA_049696955.1 Candidatus Sulfotelmatobacter sp.
GCAGTTATCACGCGAGATGGAGATCACTCACAAGTCGGCGCTGTTTATTCTTCGCCGCATTCGTCATGGGCTTGGCGAAGTCGATGCGCCGAAATTGACAGGCACAATCGAGGTCGATGAAGTTTACATCGGCGGAAAGCCGCGCTACAAGGGCATTTCAAAGCCCGGACGCGGAACGCAGAAAACGCCAGTGATTGGAATTGTGGAGCGTGGCGGAGACGTTCGATTCCGTATGATGGAGCGCGTAACTGCGGATAAGATCGGGCAGTTTGTTGCAGAGAACGCGGACCTCTCCTGCCGCATAATTACTGATGAATTCCAAGCCTACAAAAAGCTAGGACGGGCATTCAATGGCGGCCATGAGGTTGTGAAGCACAGTGCTGGCGAGTATGTGCAGCCGGGAACTGACATTCACTCCAATACCGTTGAAGGCGTGTTCTCTCTGATTCGACGCGGAGTGATGGGGACATTTCATAGTGTCAGCCGCAAGCATCTGCCGAATTACTTGAACGAATTTCAGTTCCGGTGGAACACGCGGAAGATGGACGATGGGCAGCGCGTAGCGAAGGCAATCAAGACTATTGATGGCAAACGGCTTCAGTATCGGGAATCTGTGGAGAATCCGCCATATCTTCCCAAATCAACGCAGGAAACAAAACCGGAGGAGCAGATGGAGGCACCGTTTTAACTCCAATTCAACTTGCGGAAGAAGTTGTAAAAGTGGTGGGCGATGCCGACTCTTGCACCGCCCTCACTGCTTTGCAGATTGCTCGTATATTGTTGCTTCATCGTGACGAATCGGCAATTAAGTTTGAGCACGACTGCATTAGTGACCAACTTTAGCAGCAATAGTTTGTAGATGACCATTCATTAAGTGGAGTTCTGAGCTAACGTGTCGTAGTTGTTCTTCTAGCAGGAATACTAATTTGATCAGTTGAGATGCGGCCTCCATGTTGCTTTCTGGTGCTGGAAAGCCTTGGCTTCCGGGTAGTGCCATAACGGTTCTCCTTCTGAGGGAAGGCAAATGTTATACCACAGAAAGATGGGACGGTTTCAACAAGTACCTAGTCCCGTATTTCGATTTGCGTCAAGCGAATTCTGTGGTATACCGGGTGGGAAAAAATAATATGAGCGCGTCTCCCCGGGAACAAAGTTGAAAACTCTGCTGGTATTGCTGCTGCTCTCGCCCAATCTGCTGGCCCAGGGCCGGAAAATCGACCGGACAATCGATCCCACGTGGTTACACCGTTACGTTCCACATTTGAGCGAAACACGAGCTGATCTTGCGTCGCCGACTTGCCACTATAAAGCAATCTTCGGAAAAGGCGATGCGGATGATCGAACTTTGCAGAGTGTTGCCCGTTTCGCTGAAGTCACACTCGATGCCCACGGTAATTGCCAGACCACGCTCTACGATCATGAAGAAGAGATCTATTTCGTTCTGCAAGGCAAAACCGATCTGCACTACGGTGACCGAACGTATCGGTTGCGCGCGAATGATTTCACCTACCTGCCTCCCGGAATGCAACACTCGATCGCGAACACTGCCGATCAACCGGCGCAGGTTTTAGTCATGAGTTTCAAAGTGCCTGCAAGAATTTCAATCAACCCGCCATCGCCAGAGACCAAGATCGTGAACCTGGATGACGTCAAGGAAGAGACCGTTGAAGGTCATCCCACTTCGGTTCTGTACAAACTTCTCGCCGGTCCACGAAATGGCAAGCGCGACGCGATCGATGATGCGTACGTTGTGACCAGTTTTTTCTGGATGAACTTTGCCCCCGGAGGGACGAATTTTCCGCACCATCATGAAACCGCGGAAGAGATCTATCTTGTCCTTGCCGGGGAAGGCGAAATGGTAGCTGGGAGTGGAATGGATGGCATTGCCGGCCGTTATCCAGCCAAGGCTGGAGACGCTTATTACTTTCGCCCCAACTGTACGGTGGGGTTCTATAACCAGAACAAACCGGGAGCAAAGGCGCTCATCCTGGCGGTGCGATCCAAGATTCCGCGGCCTGAAGATGAAGATTAGATTGCCGGCGTTTAGCTGGTTCCAACGTCACGAATTGCGCGCGGTCATGTGCACATTTTGGCAAACGGTTATTGAGGAGATCTATTAATGCATATCCAGAATTCCAGCCGGCGATCATTCGTTAAGTTGTTGGCAGCTGCACCGCTGCTCGGCCAAATTGGGGCTCGCGAACTCTACGCGCAAGCCGTCACAGCCATCGGCAGGGATCCTCGGCAAAATGTATACACTCAGCTGGGAGTAAAGACGGTCATCAATTGCCGCGGAACATGGACCTATTTGAGCGGATCGCTTGAATTTCCCGAGGTTCGTCAAGCACAGCTGGAAGCATCCCGTTATTTCGTGAACATGTTCGATCTGC
>JBAVUV010000679.1:0-2691 GCA_049696955.1 Candidatus Sulfotelmatobacter sp.
CCGCTGTCTATTGCTCGCGATAAACCGCACTCTTTGGCGAGCGCTTCGTACGGCTTCTGCCAATTTGTAGGAGGCTGCGGCAGCTGGTTTGGCACGGCGTGAGTCCCTCGGCGATCAAACGTGACACGAATTGCTTCAGCAACCTTGGCTCTGGCCAAGGTTCCGGAATGAATCAAGAGAATCATGTCCACCAGGTCCCGCACGCGACTATTCGCCGCACCATGTCGTGGCAAAGTATAGGCGTGAAGTTTTTCGGCAAACTGCTGCTCGCGAGGGATCATGTACAACGATGGGCTCGCAATACCGGCAAACCCCAACCAGTCGCGTCCTTGGATGACTTCGAGCGGCTCCATCACCGCATCCCCTATCCCTACGTCTAGGTGAAATCCAACGAATACGCGGCCATCGACGCGGGCTTCGACCGGAAACCTCGCGCCGCCATACGGGGCAGCATCTAGGTCAGATATTGGCTCACCTATTGTGTAAACGAAGAAGTCGTCACCACTGAATGCAGCGGCTTCTTGTAGCTGCTCCAGCACGGCCAGATTCTTCTTGTCGTCTTTCTTCCCGCCAGAACTGAAGACGCTGCGCATTGTCAGGTCAATATCCTTTGTCGTGCGCGCCGCTTTGATCCGCAGCTCCATCGCGTAACCACCCTTCAGTACCCAAGGCAGCGGACGAGGCTGTGCCGCGTGAAACAGTCGCGCTAAGAGCCGGTCGAAGGCGACCTGACGCCGCAGACGCTGCAAGTCAACGCTTTCCTTCCCGGCGATATCCTGTAGCCTGTCTTCCAGTGCCCTTCGAAAGGCTGCGGCTGTCGCGTATCCCTTCGGCTTCATCAGGCGGCTACTTTCTGAAAAAAACTTCGCAGTTGCTTACAATCAGCGAGATGTTTCCGAGCATCCGCAATTTCGCTTCTGCGAATTAGCCCTCGCCGTAGCCCTTCACGGAGTGCTTGCCGAAGGATCGCAGGTGGCACATCCCCGCCTTCCAGCAGATCAAGAATTGTTCGCATAGGCTTCGTTACCCGCACTCCATGGGCACCTTCGATATCGCTCTGAGGGAGATCAGCAAAATGCAGAACGACCACGCGGGGGATTTCACTATTTCGTCGGAAGCTTTTCGGCACAATCATGTGCAGCTTCGCTGGCATTACGTCAGAAAGATCGTGAAGGCTCAGAGCGGTTTGATGGCTATAGACTCCCTGGGCGACCTCTCCCCGGTTACGGGACCAAAGCGACCAAAGCATCAGGTCAGGGCGCTCGCCTCGCGGAAAGCTGGCCAGCCGATAGATTCCCCGACGTTCACGAATCCAGTTTCCCGCCTGAACGTGGTACGGGTGGGTATTCTCCGCGAACCCCACAGCTTTGGCCTGTTTGGTCGTGAAGAAACCTTGCTGCCCTTCCGCGATCTCGTAGAGCCGCCTGGCGGCTTCTTTGCGCTCGTTTCGCATAGCACAATACTACAACTTATGTGAGGTATTGTGTAGCCTTAATAGGGCACGCTCAGGCTGTCCGGCTGACCACTCTCGTCACATTCTCGCATGACCGCGCTAAAGTACGTCATTCACTGGCAATCACTCTAAACTTGATACTACGGGTCTCGTGCAAATACAGTTCTGTTGTACTCAAGAGTTCGCGTTGATCGTCGGTGACTCCGGCCTTTGATATGCCAGGTTGGACAATGAAAATTCTGAATTCTGGCGTCAGTGCCCTTGCTGCGCCTCGTATCCCAACTAATTGCTTGAAGTCGCCGCGCTCGAATCGAGATACTCCGTATTTCTTCATTCTGCGTTTCTCTCGATTGAGTAAATGCAGTAGAAAACGATCTATATCATCGCGCCACTTTATGCTCCGTTGGGCCTGACCGCAGACCTCATACAAATCCTTTATACGATTCCCTCGCTTAGCCTTAGTATGTTTGCAATGAAACAAATCTACGATTAACTTCTCCTCTAGAATCACAAGGCCCACGACATCAGCGCATTCTCCGGATGCGTCATCGTCGAACACAATTTGATATGCCCGGTCCCAATCAGCCGCCAAAACGTTTTCAATAGCGCGCCGTTGGATTGAGCTTTTTAGTTTCTGAAGAGTTTGAGATTCCGTCGTTGGGTCCACACCATTCCAGTTCCATGTGATTATCTGTTGAGCGTTGAACGTGTAAAGCGTTCGCCGTCGAGGTTCCAGCAGTTGATCGCCGCGGCTGAAACAATCCTTCTCGTACCTGATTATCGGATGCGACATTCCAAAGAACTCAGACAATAACTCTTGTTTCTTACCTCTCCTAATCAAGATGTCTTGGGTCTCCGGAATGTATGCGACCTTTTTCGCTCCAAACGCTAGTTCATAAGACGCAGAGAAATCCTCTGTGTAAACTTTGAACCGTAGCGGCGCACCTGGTTCCGGATCGATTAGGTCAATCCCCACGTCAAAGAATGGGATCTTCGACGCCTCGGTTCCAATGAGTACCGATTCCTCGGGCCGGTGATATAGCTCATCTGGCCATTCGATTGTCAGCGGGTACAAGTCCGGAGGCTTCGAAATGTCCGTAGGCATCATAGAATCTTGCAAGAAGGAATCCGGTTCAATCGTGGAGTCAATTAGCTTCGCGCCAACACCGCTGCACCACTTTTTCCATTCCAGCAGGTCTTTAGCTTCTTGCCACGACCAAATCCGACCTTTCTTAGAG
>JBAVUV010000680.1:0-11270 GCA_049696955.1 Candidatus Sulfotelmatobacter sp.
GGCCGTACTCCTTCGTCGTCTTGTCCTTCACAATGTCGACGCCGATCATCAGCCCGCGGCCGCGCACATCACCGACTAACTTTAGCTTCGAAGGCCAGCCGGACATGCGCTTCATGATGTGTGCACCCACCTCGGCTGAGTGATCCAGCAACTTCTCGTTTTCAATTACGTCAAGTGTGGCCAACGCAGCCGCCACGCACACCGGATTGCCGCCAAAAGTCGATGCATGTTAACCCGGCACCCAGTCCATGATTTCAGCGCGTGTCATGGTGATGCCGAGCGGCATGCCGGACGCGATACCTTTCGCGATGCAGATCATGTCAGGCTCAACACCGGTGTGCTCGACCGCCCACCATTTCCCGGTACGGCCCATACCGCTCTGCACTTCATCCAACACCAGCAAAATTCCATGGCGATCGCAAATGCGCCGCAACTCTTGCATGAAGATCGTCGGCGCGACGACGTAGCCGCCTTCGCCCTGCACAGGCTCGACGAAGATCGCGGCCACTTCTTCCGGAGGCAATGTGGTCTTGAACAGTTTTTCTTCGATGAAGCGCGCGCAGCTCAGCGCGAAAGCGTCGGGATCCTGCGTGGCATCTTTGCGTCCGCGATACAGATCGGGATATTGAATGTGCGTTACGCCCGGTACCAGCGGCGCAAATCGGCGCCGTTGCTGTGGTTTCGACGCGGTCAGAGATAACGCTCCCATGGTGCGCCCATGAAACGCGCCGAAGAACGCAATGATGTTCTGCCGCTTGGTGTGATACCGCGCCAGCTTAAGCGCGCATTCAATCGCTTCCGCGCCCGAGTTACCGTAGTAGATTTTGTGCGGGCCGGGCATAGGCGCAATCTTCGACAAGCGCTCGGCGAGCTCAACCATGTTCTCGTAATAAAAATCCGTGCCTGACATGTGGATCAACTCACCCGCCTGCTTCTGCATGGCGGCAACCACATGGGGATGGCAGTGGCCGGTGGAAGTCACGGCGATGCCGGCGGAAAAATCATAAAACTCGTTGCCGTCGACATCCGTGATCACGACGCCGCGGCCGCTCTTGGCCACCAGCGGATACGAACGGGTGTAGGACGGTGAAATATATTTTGCGTCGCTAGCCAGCACGCGCTTTGCGTTCGGCCCTGGCAGGGCGGTCTTGATCTTGGGTCCGGCATTTGCAGGCACCGGCGCATTCATGGTTTTCGTTGTCATGGAATTCTCCGTTGGCGTCTGTCAGTAGTCAGTCGCCTGTTGTGGGTCAATACAACCTCGTCACGTGCGGGCCCTGGTTCAGGCACACATAGGCAAAGGCGAATCAGGCAAGAGGGCTGTTAGTCGCTACCGAAGAGACTGGGACGTAGACGGGAAGGCAGATTCGCACGATAGCGCCGCGGACACACCAGGCAGTGCAGCCAGCACTCGGGCAAATGCGAATTGGGATTGTTGCGCAGCATCGGTAAACATCGTCTTCTCGAATATTATACGTGCCGGATGGGTGCGGCGTAACCCCCTCGCTGCCCTTTGGTAATCATTGAGGAAAATCCCGGTGGAAGGCCGGACCCCAGACTTCGTCTGTTATCTTTTACTCTTCCTGTCTTCATCGATTCTCATGTCCAAGACACAACGGCCAAGCCGGTTTGCGGTGATTCTTGCCTTCGGGCTGGTGTATCTGTTGTGGGGCTCGACTTATCTGGCCATCGACGTTGCGGTACAAAGCATTCCTCCAGCGCTGATGTGTGGCGTGCGGTTTTCGATCGCCGGAGTAGTGATGCTGGCCGCATGCGCACTGACCGGCCGCAGGATTTGGTATTCCGCCCGGCAAATTGCTCTCGCGGCGGTGGTGGGTATATTGCTGCTGATGGGTGGCAATTTAACCCTGGCGTGGGCGGAGTTATCCGTTCCATCGGGGTTAGCCGCTCTGATTATTGCCATCACCCCGCTGTGGCTTTTGGTGTTGGATTCGTTGCTGCTGGGCCATCATCGCATTTCGTGGCGAGGTAAGGCCGGGCTGGCATTGGGGATTGTGGGTTTATTCGTTTTGTTCTGGCCGGAATTGCATTCAACTTCGTCTCTTGGACGCCGCGAACTGCTATCCTGCGTGGCCCTTCTCGGCGGGTCTTTTTCCTGGGCATTGGGATCGGTGCTGTCAAAGCGCTGGCAGTCGGGTATGGACGGATTCAGTTCCACGGGATGGCAGATAACGGCTGCAGGGGCCGGGAGCTTTCTGTTTGCCGCAGCGGTCGAAGATTTTTCGCACCTCACATGGACAGTTCGCGGCATAGGAGCGGTGACATATCTGGTCGTGTGCGGTTCGTGGATCGGATATACGGCTTACATTTATTTGCTGGAGCATGTCCCCACTTCGAAGGTTTCGACGTATGCATATGTGAATCCGGTGATCGCAGTTTTCTTGGGATGGCTGATTCTGCACGAACGCGTGGACCGCTTTATCGTGATGGGAAGTATGATTGTGGTGCTGTCTGTCATTTTGGTTACGAGCGCGAAAGTGAAGGAGAAAACTGCCACTCAAGATTTACCGGCTGTGGAAGCCGCTGGGTAGTAGCTCGGTCCTCAACCAGGAGCTAGCACGATCGTCAAGCTATAGTGGTTCAGGCTGAACAGAGAGCTGGCGTTTAACGCTTTGCGGCGCTGGGGCTCATGGTCACGGGGAATCCGACGTGGTTTCCGACTATTTCGCGGCTTCTTCGTCTTCTTCTTCGCGACTCGACAAATCGACAGAGTGGCCTCGAATCACGTAGGTCCGTTTTGTCGCTGGATCTGTTTCAAAGGTTACCCGGGCAGGAGACCGCTGCCAGTCGGGCTGCCTGCACGGTGGGTCCGGAATCTGCGATTGCTGAGTTTCGACCACGAATTTCGTCTCTTCTATTAGCCACTTCACGATCGGCTTTCGTCGATTGATCTGCGCCACTATCGCGTAAATCTGCTTGCTGTCATCAGAAACGCCACAGTACGCGGCGTAGTCGCGGTACCACGTAACGTCGGAGTAGGCGGCGTCGAACTCCGGCAAATTGATGGCGGAGATACGACCGGTGACGCGATCAACCAGCAGCCATCCGCCGCGTTGCCATTGCCAGTGGGGCGAAACCGTCGACTCCTGGGGCAGGCTATCGTTCACTCGAAAGGCGCGTCTAATCACGAACAGACGATCCGTTACATCGTGCGGGGTCCCGAGAGTAAACTCCTTGACGCGCGCATCCACCAGCAGCGGGCGAACCTTGAGAGCAACCGGCTTCTCGTCCGCTGCGCTCGTGCCGCGGGGCCATTGAACTGTGTTCCATTTTCCAAGCGTAATAACGTGCGGTTTGGTGGCGGAGAGGGCAAAGTTCGTCAAGCTGAGAATTAAAATCGGCAGGGCCATCTGCTCTCGCAATCGGGAAAATCGCGTCATGACCAGAGATTAAGCATCAAACACTATAGGGACAAGCAAGGAAGTCACAAATTCGGAAGGTCGGTTCCGAAGTGGGACAGCACCTAGCGATTGCGTTGTAGCTCCCTTGCATAAACACCCACTTCAACATTGCGGTAGACTTACCGTTTGTAGATACTCTCTTATGAGCTTTCCCCGCGATCCTCGTCTAGCCTTGAGCAGCAGTTTCGGGAAGACTTCCGGAGGCGATCTGAGTTCTGACTCAAATGTCATCGACAACTGGACGCAACGGCACACCCCGCGGATTCTGGTAGTGGACGATAACCCCGGCATCGCAGCCCTAATGAGCCAGTTGCTAAGCATGCGCGGGTATGACGTAGTGACGGCGGCCGATGCGCAACAGGCGGAAGCGGAAGTAAGACGCGAAGCGCCCGATCTGATCCTATCGGATGTGAGAATGCCGGGAAAGTCGGGATACGAGCTGTGCCGCGATCTTAAAGAAAATCCTGCCACGCGGCTGATTCCGTTTGTATTAATCACCGGGCTGAGCGACAGCACCGATAAGCTGCGCGGAATCGAGGCCGGCGCAGACGACTTCCTGAACAAGCCGGTGTTGGCCGAAGAGTTGACCGCACGGGTGAAGTCATTGCTGCGGGTGAAAGAATTCACCGACGAACTGGAGACGGCGGATTCGGTGTTATGCACTTTAGGCCTGATCGTGGAAGGCCGTGATCCCTATACCGAGGGCCACTGTGAACGGCTGGCGTCGGCTGCCTCAGATTTAGGACGCCATTTGGGATTAGACCCGGATTCTATTGTGGCTTTGCGGCGTGGCGGATATCTTCACGATTTGGGCAAGATTGCCGTGCCCGACGAAATTTTGAAGAAAGGCAGCGACCTCACTCCGGAAGAATGGGAAATCATGAAGTTGCATCCGGTAACCGGAGAAAACATCTGCCGGCCTTTGAAATCGTTGCGACTGGTGCTGCCCATCATCCGGCATCATCATGAGCATCCGGACGGGTCGGGTTATCCGGATGGATTGCGGGCGGGTGAAATCCCGCTGCTGCCGCGGATTTTGCAGGTGGTGGACGTCTACGACGCTCTGCGCACGGCGCGGCCCTACAAGCCCGCGATGGGCCATGAGCAGTCTGCGCAGACGATGCGCGAGAAGGCCCGTCAGGGTTTGCTGGATGGGGATTTAGTAAACCAATTTTTTGGCATGTTGCTGGAGCGGCGGCACGTGGCGTAAAACAGTGGCCGGGCGGGATAAATTCGCTTTAGTTTCTCTTTACGCTAGCTCAAACTGCGTTAATAAAAGCAACAGATTTGTGGAAAGGGACATCTTAAGCGTTCCGGTGTAGCCGGACTGACTTATATGATCCCATTCGACGAAATGACCTACAGCATCGTTATCCCGGCTTACAACGAAGGCCAGCGCCTGGGCGAGACCCTGGAGAGGGTGCTGACGTACGTCCGGCAGCAGGGATGGGATGCGGAAGTGATTGTGGTAAACGATGGTTCGCGCGACAACACGGCGCAAATCGTGCGCACGTTTGCGGAGAAACATCCGAACCTGCGGCTGGTGGAGAATCCGGGGAATCGCGGCAAAGGTTACAGTGTCCGCAATGGAATTCTGAATTCACGCGGCGATATCGTTGTGTTCAGCGACGCGGATTTGTCTTCGCCCATCGAAGAACTGCCAAAACTGCTGCAAGCTTTGGCGGCTGGGGCGGACATCGCCATCGGTTCGCGCTGGCTGCGCGCCGAATTGCAAACGCAGCGCCAGTCGCTGCACCGCCAGCTTTTTGGCAGGGTCTTCAATGGCTTAAACCGAATTATTTTGGGGCTGCAATTTAAGGACACGCAGTGCGGCTTCAAAGCCTTCACACGGCGCGCAGCGCAAACTATATTACCGTTGCAACGTATCGAACGCTGGGGATTCGACCCAGAAATTCTTTTTCTCGCGCGAAAATTCGGCTTCCGTGTGGAAGAAGTGCCGGTCCGCTGGGGGCACGTGGGCGGCACCAGAATCAATCCCCTGATGGATGGAGCGCGGATGTTTGAAGAAATGCTGCGTATCCGCTGGTATGACGTGACCGGTAAATACGACGGTCGAACCCCTGCTGCTGCCGCGCCGCAGCCGGTTAAAACTCTGCCCGGAGGACCTGCGCCCAGAGTTTGAAATCTGAGTTTGAAATCAGAGTTTGAAATTCCAACTTTCAAGCTGATCTTTTTTCCTTCCGTGAAATCTTTACTGCTTCAACCACCCGGCTACCCATCTCGGAAGTTGAAACAGAACTTTGTCCCGCCCGCACTAAATCGGCCGTGCGGTAACCCTGATTCAAAACCGCGCCGACCGCGTTCTCCACGCAGGCCGCTTCGCTTTCCAACTGAAAGGAATGACGCAGCAGTAACGCGGTGGTAAGAATCGCGCCCAGAGGATTCGCGATTCCCTTTCCGGCAATGTCGGGAGCGGAGCCGTGCACTGGTTCGTACAAGCCAACCCGGCCTCCAATGCTAGCCGAAGCCAACAGCCCCAGCGAGCCCACTACGCCGCCAGCCTGATCGGAAAGAATGTCGCCAAACATATTTTCAGTGAGCACTACGTCGAAATCTTTGGGACGCTGCACCAGTGACATAGCGGCAGAATCTACGTACATGTGAGACAGGTGCACGTCTGGATAATCCTTCGCGCAGCGGATGACGACCTCGCGCCACAGGCGGGAACATTCCAGGACGTTGGCTTTGTCCACAGACAAAACCTTCCGCCGGCGCTTCATGGCTAGATCAAAAGCGACACGCGCGATGCGCTCGATCGACGCCTCGTCGTATGTCATGGAGTTCGTCGCTAAGCGGGATCCGGGCACGCCCGTGATCGAACGCGGCTCTCCGAAATAAAGTCCGCCCAGTAATTCGCGCACAATCATCAAGTCGGTCCCGCGGACGAATTCTGCGCGCAGCGGAGAAGAATCTTCCAGCGCGGGAAAACAAATCGCAGGGCGCAGGTTGGCGTAGGCGTCGAGCTCGCGGCGCAGTCGCAACAATCCAGCTTCGGGACGAAAGTGATTGGGATAATGATCGTACGCCGGACTTCCCACTGCGCCCATCAGCACGGCGGACGACGCGAGGCAGGCCTGCACTGTGTCGGCAGGCAAGGGATCTTGTACCGCGGCCAGAGCCGCGCCGCCAATATTCATGTGCTGCAGTTGAAGTTCATGGCCAAATGTGTCGGCAATTGTTTGAAGAACCAATATCGCTTGTTCGGTGACTTCGGGACCGATTCCATCGCCAGGGAGAATAGTCAGATTCAGAAGCATGCGGAATTAGTTTAGCGGAAAATGTAATGTAGCCACCAACCGAGGAATAAGGATGAACGCCGGCGAGTTATGACCGCGTTGCACCGTCGAGAGCGGATGTCCCCACGGAGTAAGACCTGCGCCTATACGCCCCAGAGGTAGTCTTCCTGATCGTGGTGCTGATCCCCTGGAATGGGAATCGGAGCGCCAAACGCATTAGTTTGCGGAACCAGCGGAAATGGACGCTGCGCTTCGTGCGCTGATACGCTCGCGGCCGCCGCGACTGAAAGCGGCTCAAACAGCGGCGTGGCCGACGAAGACGGCTTGTGGGTGTCGCGAATCAATTCCAACAGGTGATGATCTTCCACGTGCTTGATCTTATCGGCCAAGCGAACGAAGCGGCGGTAGATATCGTCCAGCGCGCGGCGGTCGAACTGATAGCCGAGCTGCTCGCACCGAATGTTGAGAGCGTGACGTCCGGAATGCTTGCCCAGCACCAGCTTTGAATCGGGTACACCAACAGATTGCGGCGTCATAATCTCGTAGGTCAACGGATTCTTGAGAACGCCATCCTGATGGATCCCCGCCTCGTGCGCAAAAGCATTGCGTCCGGTAACAGCTTTGTTCGGCTGCACGGGAACGCCGGTGATCTCACTCAGCATCTGGCTGGCGGCGAAGAGTTGTTCCGCGGCAACGCTGGTGTCATAGGGATACCGGTCGCGACGCACTCGCAGAGCCATGACGATCTCTTCCAATGCAGCGTTGCCGGCGCGTTCGCCAATCCCGTTAATGGTGCATTCCACTTGCCGCGCCCCAGCCGCAATCGCCGCCATGCTGTTGGCGACCGCCATGCCGAGATCGTTGTGACAATGCGCTGAGATGGTTACGTTCTCGATTCCCTTCACGCGGCGGCGTATGGTTGCAATCAGCTCGCCGAATTCCGCTGGCACGGTATAGCCGACCGTGTCCGGGATATTGAGCGTGGTGGCGCCGGCTTCAACTACCGCTTCGAGCACTTTGCACAGAAAATCAGTGTCGGTACGCGTGGCATCCTCGGGAGAAAATTCCACGTCATCGCAAAGAGACTTAGCAAAGCGTACAGCATCCCGCGCTTGCGCCAGGCATTGATCGCGCGTGATCCGCAATTTGTATTGCAGATGAATATCTGAGGTCGCGAGGAAGACGTGAATGCGCGGGTGGGCGGCATCTTTCAAGGCTTCCCACGCACGCTCGATATCGGGCCGGCAAGCGCGAGCCAGTCCCGCAACGATGGGCCGGCGAATCACTTCAGCAACGGCCTTCACCGCTTCGAAATCACCGTCGGAAGCGATGGGAAACCCGGCTTCAATTACATCGACGCCGAGGCGGTCGAGCTGGTGTGCCAGACGCAGTTTCTCCTGGTGGTTCATGCTGCAACCAGGCGACTGTTCTCCGTCGCGCAGGGTCGTGTCGAAAACGGTGACGCGGGTCTGCTCAGCCATGAATATTCCTTCTTAAGAAAAGAACTGCTTCGGTCTATCGTACCGGGCAGCGCTCCTGAAGCAACGCTTATAATTTTATGGTAATCATTAGAGATTCTTTTATAATAAGCTGTGCTAATGATTACTGTAGTTTCTATTAAGAGTTGAGCCCATGGAACTTTCACAACTGGAAGTTTTCCTCAGCGTAGCGCGAGAGCGCCGGTTTTCTCGTGCTGCGGAAAAGCTTTACCGCACGCAATCTGCCGTGAGCCAAACCATCCGAAAACTGGAAGAGGAGTTGGGCGAGAGTCTTTTTGACCGTTCCTCCCGCGAAGGCGTCCTCACCGATGCCGGACAGGTACTCTACGAATACGCCGAGAAGCTGCTGAACCTGCGCCGTGACGCACACGAATCGCTCGTCGAGTTGCGGGAGCTGCAAAAGGGCAAGCTGGTCGTTGCGGCCAATGAATTCACGGCGCTCTGTCTGCTGCCGGTACTGGCGGAATTTCGACGGCTGCATCCCATGATCAAGATTAGCGTCCAGCGGGCACTGGGCAGCCGCATTCCCGATGACGTATTGCAGCACAGCGCCGAACTGGGTGTGCTGTCGTACAAACCCGAAGAGCCTCGACTGCACTCGATCGTGACCTATCTTGACGAATTAGTGCTGGTGGTTCCTCCCGGGCATCCGTTGGCCACCGAGAGAGAGGTTAGCATCCGTCAACTGGGAGCGGAATCTTTTGTGGCGCACATCGTTTCCTCGCCCTATCGCGACAAAGTTCTGCAGACATTTCAAAAATACAAAACGCCATTACACATGGACCTTGAGCTGCCCACATTGCAAGCTATCAAGCAATTTGTTGCCATGGGTAGCGGCGTAGCGTTGATGCCCGAGATCAGCGTGGAAACGGAAGTGGCGCGGGGCGAACTGGTGAGAATTCCGGTGCGTGAGTTGCACGTGCAACGCAAGCTGCGTCTGATTTACCGAAAAGAAGCGGGGCTCTCCCATGCGGCAAGGGCTTTTTTGAAGGTAGCCGAAGCAGTAGCGGCGGAGCGAGGCGGCCGCTATCTCTTCCAGCGAGAAAGCTAGAGATGCACAACGTCGCAGACCATACGACTCGCGATCGCCGTCCACAGCGGACTCAGCAGTCGGCGCAGACTTCCTTCGACTGGAACGATTCCAGGGCTTGGTTCAAGTTGGGATGGATCTCGAAAAATGAATCGAGATGGGTAAGGTCGAACAGGTCCCGCACGAACGGACTTGGACTGGCGTATTTCAACTCAGCGTTTTTCGCTTGAGCCCAGGTATGGAGAAGCACGAGCTCGCCAATGCCAGCGCTATCGATGGAGCGAACCCCGCTGAGATCGAGCACCACTTTACCGCTGCTCTGCAGAACTTCCCCCACCAGATTCGAAAGTGCAGTAGCCTCGTCACGATAGACGATGCGTCCCTGGCAGTAAACAATCACTACGTCACCACGATGTCGAGTTTCTAAACTAAGTTTCAACTTCGACTCCTTTGGTTGAATTCCGAGACCGGCCAAATTGAGCGCCGGCCATGTTTGCCAAGTGCTTTTGGTGAATTTCATCCTAGTAGATAGACGCGAGCAGAAGGGTTTCGGAATCATAAAAAGAGCGTAAATTTTAGTAGTTTGTGCCAGACTTGCACTTGCACAATTTTGGAACGCGGGCATCTTTACCGTCGGGTACACTGCATCTAACGGATTTCACGCAATCAGGTAGAATTTGCTGCTGGCACAAATTGCCGGAGGAGGAATCATTTTCGTGTCAAAACTCGCAGCCGTGGTGCTGGCGTTCCTGGGCTTGATGCTGTTTGCGATCCCATCGGGGGCGCAAATACTCCCCAGTGGGAATGTATATGTGGGAGCTTCATATGGCGACTTAGTCGATGTGATCGCTACCAACCGCTATACCTTTCGCGGATGGAACGCCTCCGTTGAAGCCTTCCCCCTCACCCGGCACCCGCACATCGGGGTGGTGTTGGATGGAAGCGGCTTTTACCGTGTCGGCATCCAGCAGTACAACCTTTTTCTAGGGCCCAGGCTCTCCATGAATTATGGAAAGTGGAGGCCATTCATACAGGTGATGGTCGGAGCCCAGCGCATGCTATCGGACAACGTAAGCCATTACCCTATCGCCGAAGACGTCGGCGGCGGAGTGGATCGTAAGTTCCAGTTTCTCTTCATGCACCGTTTCTCCTGGCGTGTGCAATTCGACTACATGCATACTCATCTTTTGGCCGCGACGCAGAACGATATCCGGGGATCGACCGGATTAGTGTGGCGGTTCTGAAACGAGTATCAGCAATCTCCTGAACTAACCGCGCCGCAGCCGGTCAAAAGAACCGTACTCGAACGCGTTTGCCGGAAGCGGTCAATTTTCGGCTGGCGACTTCAGGCTCTTGATCGTTTTCGGACGTAGCAAATTTCATTACCCTTGTTAACTACCCTCGGCCTCGCTGCATCAAAGATTTACACAAGTTTCGCATAGCTGAAACTGTTAAGTCCTAGAAAGGCAGGCTTTTGTTGTCATGCGGAAAATCGGACTCCTTCTCACTTGTATGTTTCTGTTTGCGGGGCTGGCAACCGCCCAGGTCCCGACCAGCGGCAACGTGTTTTTCGGCTACTCATACCTGAACAGCGGTCTGAGTTCCGGCGCCAATCTGAATGGCTGGGAGGCTTCAGTCGAGGGCAAGATCATTCCTCTTCTCGGAATTGTGGCCGATTTCGACAGCCATTACGGCTCGCAGAACTTTTCAAACTGCGCGAACGTACCAATTGGAGTTGTTTGTTCCAGCTTCAACGCCGGCGTCACCGAGCATAATTATCTGTTTGGACCTCGGGTGTCAGTATCGTTAGGCAAGTTTCGCCCGTTTGCGGAAGCCCTGTTCGGAGTCGGGCACGTTAATGCGGGACTTGCCGGGTCGGACACCTCCTTTGCCACCGGGCTTGGTGGTGGCCTCGACTACAAAATCATCAAGCCGATCGCCTGGCGTTTTCAGGCAGACTACGTTCAAACTCGTCTCTTCGGCGGGACGCAGAATAACGTAAGATTCTCGACCGGAATTGTGGTGCATTTCTAAGACACCGGTTCATTGTTTAAGAAAACGG
>JBAVUV010000681.1:0-2152 GCA_049696955.1 Candidatus Sulfotelmatobacter sp.
GTAGCAGGGCGCCATAAGGAATCAGAAAATAATTGACTGCTGTAATGGAGTTCAGCAGGAAATTGGCGCGGCTGTCGTGAGGAATCGGAATCTGGTGGATGGGATGTTGAATGAGAGCCAGCCAGTACGGGAGAAGAACTATCGCCACTCCTCCAGCAACGAGAGCTCCAAAGACGGCAGCGCGCGACAAAACGCCAGTGATCGATCCCGCGACGCGTTCGTCGCGCGCGTCCAGATAGGCGGTCCACAGCACCGGGCCGGCAAACAGAACAACGCCGAAAATCAGAGTGACGTGGTGAGCGGCGGCGGCGGTGAGACTGACGGCGACGCCTTTGATGAGCGAGCGGCCTGAGGCTTCCGTCATCCATTCGTAAAAATACGGCAAGGCGTTCAGGTAAAGAGCTGCTGAAGCGACGGTTGCTAACTGTCCTGCCTGGTAAACGAGGAAGGCCAGAGCGCCGAGAAAGACGCTGCCTAAGGCGGCATAGCTGGCGGCGCGATCATTGATCCAAATCCGGGCAAAGCGAAAAACTCCTACGGGCAGCAGCAGGACGGCGATCAACTGCACCAGCATGTAACCCATTTTCAATCCGACGACGTTCGACAGCAGCGCGATCCACTGGTGCGTCAATGGAGGATAGGTAGTTTGGGAGAAGCCAGCAAACCACTTTTCATTCCAGGGATTGAACCAGTGGTGGGCATAGTGCGAGGCAAAAAACATGTGGAAATTTGCGTCGAACGAGCGTGCGGGGAGCTCCATCAGCAGGAGCGGCCCGTGAACGGCGAGCGCCACCAGAACGATTGCCAGAAGAGGAATCGGCCGAGAATAGTTGCTGTAGTTACTGTAGTCACTTGGGACGGTGCTCACTATTGTGCGCTCCTAATCGCGCGCGCCCATACCTCGCAGCGAACAGCTTGGATTCGGAAATCGGGGCCGGGGTTTACTTTTTTCTGGGGGTTTTCCCGTAGGGGTTTGATCCGAAAAGCAGCCTTAGCGGGAAGAGTGGCATCTGATGGTGGCCGCAGAACTTTGTTATGCGGGAGGTAAATCAAGACTTGCGCCTAGCGTGGTGATTCAGTGAAAAGCCGACTTCCGCTCACGAGCTTTTGCATCGTTTTTCTTTTCAGTACGGCTCTTGCTCAAACGTATGACATTAATGGCCAGGGGAGTAGTGCGCCCAAAAACCAAAAGGGCCAGCCAGCCGCCTCGAAGCCAGCGCAGGAAAGCAGTTCCGACCAGAATGGAAATGGATTTGGCTGGGGATCGAGCATCGACGTAGCTCGCCAGGCGCGAGCTGCGGACGAAGCGTTGAAGCGAAACGACTACGCTGCGGCGGTATCGTTTGCGGAACGCGCTGCGAAATCTGCTCCGCAAGATGCGGAGCTATGGTTCCTGCTGGGCTATGCTGACCGGCTGGCCGAGCATTTTCAGGCTTCGGTCGACGCCTACAATCGCGGACTCAAGCTGAAACCGAATTCGACGAATGGCATGGCCGGGTTGGCGCAGACTCTGGCGAAGATGGGCAGGGTGGCCGACGCGGAGGCTTTGCTCAAGCGGGTTACGGATGCGAATCCGAAAGATGCGAACAGCTTGCAATTAGCGGGCGAGCTTTTGCTGAATTCGGATCCGACGCAGGCTCTGGACTTTTTGAAGCGCGCCGATATGGTGAGAGCTTCGGCGCACACCGATCTGCTGATTGCGCATGCTTACGAGCGGCTCGGACAACCGGACGAATTCACTCACTATCTGAATCTCGCGAAAAGCCGCGCTCCCAATGATCCCGAAGTGATGCGCGCAGTGGCTGGAGAGTATCGCGACCAGGGACAGTTCGATCAAGCAATCGCGACACTGAAGGCGATTCCCAAAAAGACAACTGACATTGAAGCTGAACTCGCCTACACGTACGAGCTCGCGGGAAAGCCCCAAGAAGCTGCGGATTTATATACGCGCCTGGCCAAGGCGGCGAAGGGAAATATTGGATTGGATCTGAGTGCGGCGCAAGCCCTGGTTGGTTTGGGGCAGATGGATGCGGCGCAAGCGTTTCTTGATGACGCGAAGAAGATCGACAGCAATCACTACCGGCTGCACGCGATAGAGGGAGCAATTGCTGAGGCGGACAATCGTTATGCGGATGCGAGCGCGGAATATAAC
>JBAVUV010000682.1:0-2721 GCA_049696955.1 Candidatus Sulfotelmatobacter sp.
GCGCTGTCGTGCCAGCCGGCAGAAACGGGCTCGCCGTTCTTGGGAATTTGCTAACTCTTCCAGCGCAGTAACTACTTGCATCCGCTTAGTCTCGTGCGGATAACCCAATCGCCCAACGATTCCCTCGTCGTCGAGTCGAGAAACAATCTCGGCCTGAACCACATTTCTAGCAAAGCTGAGGACGGAACATCCCATGCAAAGCAACTCCCACAGCGTTCCTCCCGCCGCTGTGAGAGCTAAATCGGCCCAGGCCATCAACTCTGGCATATTTGCGGGTTCCCTCAGCAGTCGCACCGACCCGCGACACTCCGCGGCCAAGCGCTCCAGGGATTCGAGATGAGGATTGTTTCCTCCCACCACCACCAAAGCCTCCAGTCCTTCAATCCTAGTTTCTTTCAAAGCCGCGATCGCTAGTGCGGTAATGTTGTCCGGGTCGGTGCCCCCCATGGTAATCAGAACTTTGCGCCCGAGGGATGGAATTTCGCGCTTCCATTTTTGCCACCTCCAAAACTCCCGCCGCAGCAGCACATAACGCGAACCTAGAAGAAGCCGGGTATGGGGCTCACGGCTCTTGTAAGAACTCTCATCGGCGTTCGAGTTCTGATTCAGAATTAAATCGGCAGCATAGTGCTCGGAGCTCCCTTCGTCATCCACAAAAAGGATCTGTGCTCCTGCGGCTTTCAAATCCCTCTGGTAGGCCGCGCCAAAATGGTAGCCATCCACCAGAACCCAAGCAGCGTCATACCGTCGATTCAATTCCACCGTATGCCTGTTATCGTCGATGCTTCCCACTTGGCTCTCCATGGGAACGACATCCATTCCTTCGCAAAGTAGTCGCTCGCGTACCGAAGGCAAGGGGTCTACCATGGCAAACACAACCTTGCCTCCCGCTTCCTGCCAAGCCTGGGCAAGCGCGAAGCAGCGCATAACGTGCCCCGTGCCCAGGGCTACGCTGGCATCTGCCCGGATTAAAAGGGTTCCTTCACCCACATCGTTGTCCCCAGTCAATGCATTGATCAAAGCATAGCCGTCATACAAGCTTTTCGTGATTTGGTGAATAAGTCCCGCAAGCGTCCCGCAGCAGCCGGTTCCCAGCAATTTTCCCGCACATCGGCATTTACCGGAATTTGCTTCAAGTATTCCGGGATCTTCTCGATCTCGCTCGGATGGCTCAGGCCGATCCCCACCCCGAACTGAATGAATTGCTCAACGTAGCCATAAGTCCAGGACTCCAGCCATTTGCACAAGAAGCAAGGAATCCCGCGAATAGCACATTCCATCGCCACTGTTGAAAGTATGGTGATCCCGAACCACGACTGAGCGAGAAGCTCTTCCGTAAGCGGACCGCTCACAATGCGCATCACGGCTCTTTGCTTGGCAGAAAGTACCCGCTCCGCCATAGCCGTCCGCTCGCGCTGGCTTTCTCCCGGATGCAATTTCACGATCAACTCACGCCCGGTAGCCAGCGCCAAATCTGCAAGCGACGGCAAAACATCACGGTAGAATTCTTCCGTCCGTCCCCCCGACATATCGTAGGCTTCTGAAATGAAAAGAAGGTACGGCCGGAAACTTTGCCGGTTCGGCTCCTGCATTGTTTTCCAATTCGCGGGCAGCGCCGGCGCCGCAATCTCTACCCTCTCCTGCGGTACGCCGCACTTCCGCACCAGGTAATCTTCCTCCATCTTTCCTTTCGCCCAAATTACGTCTCCATAACTCTTCTTGAAGACGTAGCGGCCATCCAGGGCGCCGTGGTGGCAGGCAATATTCGGCAATCCTCGGGCTTGCGCCAACAATAAGGGGATCCGAGTATAGGGATTACTGTCATCCGCACAGAGCACGGCCTGAATCGGTTCGGTGTCAAGAACATTTTGCCAGGCGTCGCGGACTTCGAATCCATGCCGGAACCGCTGGGGAAAAGTATCCAGAAGACCCAACCGGTTCAGAATTTCAAACTCGGTCGTTCCTCCCAGTTCTCTCAGCAGTGATCTCCACCGGCCCTGCATCTCATAGTTCTCAGCGCCGCGGTCACGAACGGAGGCGTACAGCGAAAGCCATGCCGCTGCCACATTCCGCGGTGGATCTTCCACCCAGCCGCTCCGCCGCGTGGCTACCAACAGAAAATTATCTTCTGGAAATGTGTTTGCGTATGCGATACCGGTTCGCGAGACATTTACATACGCAGTGGGCAGCAGCACGGCGAGATGCCGCAAGGGCTGCCGCTTTCGACCCAATCTCCCGCGAAACTGATATCCCGAGTCGTACTTATCCCAGAAAACATCGATGATCTGCGGTGCGGAAAGCTTGCTGGAGACACGGACATAGTATCCCAAGCCGCCCTTTTGCGCCTCGCGCCGCAACGGGAAGCTTTTCACCGGCGACCGCAGCAGACATTCCAAAACACTCGCATGCAGTCCCGGGCGCGAAATGTATACCTTGTCACCCGAGCCAACCGCAGACGCAAAACGCTGCAGTAATATCAGCGTCTCCAGCTCGCCGTGCAGCAGCAGCGACATGATCTCCCACCAGTCAAGTCCGCACTCGTCGAGCAGCCGTCCGTTGCCCAGCCCAAGCAGTTCTCGAATGCGCTGGAAATCATCGAAGCCGTGACGCAGTGAATCCAGAGTCGTGACCGGACACTTGTATTTCTGTGTCCAGCGCCGATAGCTGTTTACGCCTCCCAAACCAAGATCCACGATCCTGTCCCAGCGCTCGGTCGCCCAC
>JBAVUV010000683.1:0-4193 GCA_049696955.1 Candidatus Sulfotelmatobacter sp.
CGATGGGCGCGTTGTAGATAGCCCCTCCAGCGTTATCGATTGTTACTAGAGGAGAGTAATCCTGATCGCCGACTGAACCCGGCTCTGCCACTTTTGGTGGAAAGAAATTCGGCGCCTCCCCAGGTACAACGCGCCTCTTCGTAGAGAAGTCTACTGTTCCACTCTCGAAGGTAAGGCTCGTGTCTTTTTCGAGAGTGGCGTGACGGGCAGCTCGACCAACTCTGGCATAATTCAGTTTTGCAGAGTAGTTCAAGCCCAAAGCTGCGGCATTCCCCGCGTCCGTAGTGTCGGTGAGGACGTACCAGACCTTGCGACCGTCTTTCATTTTCCCGAGATATAGCGGGATAGTAATGGTTTCAGCACTCAAGTCAATCTTGCCTGATTTGAGTAACTGATAAGGGCCGACGTACTCCCGCTGTACGTCGGAAGGTATCGGACCGAAGTAAGTAGCGGGTACTGTCGCACCGACAGAAGGCGGCGGTGGTGGAAATTGCGCTTGAGCCGGTGCGGCAAACGTTACGCACAGTAGAGCCTCTGCCACCAGACTCACTCCGATGCTGATTACAGCACTAATGCTACTCATGTTTTGTTCTCCTCGTAGTTGTCGACTATGGCGCTTGGGATCACTCTGACTAGCGACAGCAAGAACATAGCCAAAATGAAGCACTCGATGTCCGAGGCTCATCACGCAGCAATTTCAACAGTGAGCGTATTTCGGGGACCTCAGTTGTTTGGCGGAGCTGAAGTCGCCGTGACGAACTCAAGACTCGACGACGCTCCTGCGACACGGGCAGGTTGCCCGAATTTCAGATCCGCGTCAGTCCAGCGCAAAGACCTCAACGGGCTGTGAGCAAACGAAAGAGAGGATGTGGGGACTGCCAAAAGGAATCCTGCATGCATTCATTCCGTGATCGCGACGAAGTACACGAAGCGGATGCCTGATGCGACAGCTAGACTGTTTCCCGATATTAAGAGACCACAAAAAGGCGACGAGATTAGATCATGACATCTCAAAAATTGTGCATTTGCAACTGGAAGGTTTTCCGGTGGCCACGTTGACAGTCCTGTTGTTTCCAGCCCTTCCCTTGTTCGCGCAGGAATCGAGCGGTCCAGCGCAGGCCACTCCCACCGATGTGATGAAACAACTTGAAGCCCAGCTCTCGCGTGGGTAGATATGAAAGGGAGGCTTGATGTCGGATTCGAGGGAGGCGCCCCACACTCTGATGTGTAACGAGATATGGGGTGGAAATCGCAAGATTTTTCGCGCCGTGCAACTACCAAGCGTAAGCGCATGGGTGGCTTCGGTCCCATTAGACGAAGGTGAAGGAGGCGGAGATCTTCACTACATGTCTGTCTGCGACCATGATTTGATTTCGCGCGTACCCTTGGCTGATGTGAGTGGGCATGGCGGCATGGTGAACGCTATGACTGAGACCTTGAAAAGGCTTATGCGGGAAAACATCGACGCGTGGGATCAATCGGATTTCATGCCGGGGCTCAATGACGAATTCGCACTCACCGGCCAGAATAAATACGCGACTGCAATAGTCCTCAGCTTCCATCGGATCACTGGCCAGCTGGCGTTCAGCAATGCTGGACACTTGCCCCCGCTTTGGTATCATGCTCGCCCCAAAATGTGGGGATGGCTCAACGAACAATGTGATCCTCAGGTCAACAACAGGTCGGGTTTACCCATCGGCTTGATTCCTGGCACCGATTATCGGCAGACAGTCGTCAAGTTGGACCAATCTGATCTTCTCGTTCTATACACGGACGGTGTAACCGAGGCCGAAAATGATGCCGGTCAGAGTCTAGACCGAGAACAACTGCTGAAATGGGCGCAACACGCTCCAATTGATTCACCGGAAGCACTGGGACGAGCGCTGCTACAAAGGCTGGAATCCTTCCAGGGCAGATGTCGTAGCGACGATGAAACATTGGTGGTGCTTCAACGCGAAAAAACGTCTTTTGTCTCCTTGCTACTCAAAGTTGTCAAGGGCAACATCCTGCGTATGCTGCATATGGGGCAAGAGCCTGAGGTTCGGACGGAACAGCCCGCCGCCAGAATCGCCAGGTCATTTTCACGTACGGTGACTTCTAGTGGCAATTGACGTGCATTGCTTCAGGAGAACCTTTTCTCGAACAGCATAAATCGAATAGTTGTGACATCGGCTCAGCAGAAGGACAGTGACCAATGTCGAATCTCAAGGACCGCTTGGAAGAGTTCAAAAGGACGTTCGAATCTGGGGCTCCCCCAGTCTGCGACTTGGTTATAGTCATCCGCCAGATGCCCTATAGCCCTGCCCCCGGGTGGTGCTGTACGCCAAACGAGAGGGCCGCTACACTTGTGCTTCTTGGCCGCGAGACCCCCAGTTTCTTCATCTTTGAAATGAGGCTGGTTCTTGGCAATCCCAACCGAGCTGCAGCCCCTTCGGGTCCACCGATCATCCAGCCCGTGTCTTCCAGTGTCCGTAAGATTATAGATCGCATGCAATCGCTCAACGTGGCTGAGGCAGAGCTCGGGATCGTCGCGTTCTGGGAGCGCGCTGGCGTCGACTCGAGTACCGGCAACGGATTGGGAAGCTCGCCATCATTCGATCGGATGACTGCCCGTTCGATCAGGTTTTGAAGTTCGCGCACATTTCCAGGCCAAGAATAGGAAGTGAAGGCCGCCATTGTTTCTGGAGCTATGAACCGAATCGGCTTGCCCATGCGCCGGCCGACTCTTTCCACAAAATGAGAAATCAACTGAGGAATGTCGTCGGGCCGCTTTCGCAACGGTGGCAGCTCAACGGGAAATACGTTCAGGCGGTAATACAGATCGCTCCGGAATTCTGCTCGCGCAACCATCTCGGTCAGATCTCGATGTGTAGCCGCTACCAGCCGGACATTGATGCGATGCGTCCGACCGCTCCCGAGACGTTCGAACTCCTGCTCTTGCAAAACGCGCAGAAGTTTAGGCTGCAACGCCAATGGCAGATCTCCGATCTCATCAAGAAAGAGAGTCCCGGTATCCGCCATTTCGAAGCGACCAATCTTTTGGGCGATTGCTCCGGTAAACGCCCCTTTCTCGTGTCCAAACAGTTCGCTCTCTAGAAGATCAAATGGTATCGCTGCACAATTCACCTTCACGAATGGGCGCACGCTTCGCGTACTTAGCTTGTGAATGACACGGGCTATTAATTCCTTCCCAGTTCCGGTTTCTCCCAGCACCAGGACGGTGGAGTCGGTAGGTGCCACTCGCTCGACTTCGGCGAGTGTAAGTTTTAGAGAGGCGCTACTGCCGATAATTTCTTTGAAGGCCGTCTCGTCTTTGACCCGTTCGCCCAATCGCACTCTGCTCCCTTTGTTTATCGGCACGATTACTGCTGCAGCATCTTCGGGCTCTTCGTAGCGCCGCTGAAGATGACTATGGTTCCCCATTGTGCTGGTCGTCGGAAGAGCTGCGGTCGCCATTAGATCCCCCTAAAAATGACATCACTCACGCCCATCAAAGTCGGCCGGGTTTATTGAGAGAGAGGGACACGCCCGGCGTTGAGAAAACGGTAAACACTGCTGCGTGAGAAGCGCAAAGATAAAGCGCCTTGCGGGGATCTGAGTGTGCAATCTGACTTCGGTGGCGAGGAGTATGTCCACGATATTTTCAAAGGTTGACGAGTCATAGCGGAGCTCCTTTACGGGAAAGTCTTATGCCGCCGCCGCCACCTTCTTCGCGAAGAACGCGCTGGGCAGGCCGACGAAGAGAGCGTGGCTCATGACGCCGTTGACCAACGCCGCAGTCGTGATCGGGCTGGGAGCAACCGCGGTGAGCGGCAACACCACCAGGTTCATCACTGTCCACACGGCAGCGCCATACAGCAGTCCCAGGAGCACCCACTGCGTACGCAACCCAGCGACGCGTCGGCTCGCAAGAATATAGATCGTTGCGACTACCAGCGCGATGGCGAAATGCGCGACGAGGCCAAGTCCCGCGCTTACAAGCCCGCCCGAGAAGGACCGTGCGCCGAGCAGACTGCTCGCGATGTACTGCAGGACCTGGATCGGGTTCTGGCCTTGCAGGCCGCGGAAGACGACGCCATCGGCTGCATCGAGCGCTCCGACCACCAGCGTGGCATCGAGGATGGCGCGAGAGACGGGCAACGTGCGCGCTACCAGATGCGGCTCACTCGCAGGGGTCGGGTTCAGGGCAGAGG
>JBAVUV010000684.1:0-6142 GCA_049696955.1 Candidatus Sulfotelmatobacter sp.
CCGGTGGGAAACGGCATTCCCATTACGAAGCCGAGCGGGATCAGCAACATTCCGCAGATAACCAGGCGGTAGCCGAATCCGAAGCCCACCCAGGACACCAGACCCCGGGGAAGAAAAATCACGTTGGCAACAAGCGCGGCAACTACCAGCAGCAGCGGCATCCAGGCCAGTTCGGTGTGAGGAAGCCAGCGGCGCGAAAACAGGCTGCCGGCCCCGCTCGACAGCATAAGGAGAAAAATAACTACAGTCAGCGCGTAGGTGGGATGCCCGAGGAAAAGCACAAAGCGCTGGATGAATGCGATCTCCACCAGAATGTAACCCATTCCTACGGCTACGAAATAAAGCAGAGGAAGAGAAGGCTGACGGCCAGTCCGCAGCGCGAGTGGCAGGATCAGGAAAGCCACTACAGCCAGCAGAGAAATGACGAGCACGAGAACCAGAACCAGAACTCCCAGATTTACCTTCCAGTCAATGCCATTGCGCAGCCCTTGCGTGCCAAGGATTTGACCGGGTTTGAGAGTGAAGAAGAAGAAAGGTGCGTTATCGGTGACCGGGGCCACGTTGTAGGCGTAACTCTGCGCGAAGCGGTAAGGATCATTGCTCGCGATCAAGTCGGCAAATGGATTGTGAATTTGGGCCGCACTCTGCGAGGGCAGATAAATCGGGACGAGCTTCTGATGTTGCGCGAAATGGGCCTGGACGGCGGCTTCCTCTTGCGGGGTAAATGCCGTCTTTTTGGCCAGCACGACTACCGGAATTCCATCCTCGTTGAGCGGACCTTGAGAGGCGACGATAAAGTTCTGCGCCGGATTGTTTACGCCTAGCGTGTGCAAAGCCTCCATGGCCACCGCCACGACCCGCAAGGCCTCACGAGGCTGGCGAAATTCCCAGCGAGTAATGGCGATCATGCCCTCCGGTTTGAGATGTTCGAAGTACTCCCGGAAAGCCTCCACCGTATAGAGATTATTTTCGCTGAGCGCAAAAGCCCCGGCGGCGGTTGAGGCCCAGGTATCGACCAGAGTCATCTGCACGACATCGAAATGCTGCGGCGTGGAGCGCAGATAGGAGCGGCCGTCGGTGACGTGGAGGTGAACGTCGGGCCGCTGGTAGAGATGTTTGGAATAAGTGGCGTAACGGCCGCGCATGATGGTGTTGGCAATGATGGCGTTGATTTCAATGCCGGTGACGCTGGGGCTGCCGCTGGCCAGCGCACTCAGCACGTCAATGCCTCCGCCCGGACCTATGATGGCGAAATCTCCATGGGGCCGCAGAACGTTGGCCAATGACGGAGCGCGGGACATGAGAAGGCCTTCCCAAGGCGTACCCCGCACCCTTTCTGGTTCGATATTCATGATGTAAGTGGAGGCATCGGCATCGATCACGATTGTTTTGTCATGACCCCAGCGGTCCACTTCCACTCGTGACAGCGCGTTCCAGCGGGCAAATTCCACCCAGGCGGGGTCGCGGAAAATTCCCTTGGCGTAGACCACATCGATGAGCCGGTCGGAAAGGTTTCCGGCAATAAGCATCAGGAATGCGGCGAGTACGAGGCCAGCGATTCTGCGTTCCAGCCGCGACGCGGCCCAAACGGCGGACGCTACCGTTAAGGCGACGCTCGAGAAAAGAATGGTATTCGGCCCGCCGACCCAGTTCAAAAGAGGCACGAGGGCGAGACAGGCCAATGCTCCACCACCTAAATCCGCGCCGTAAAGCAAGGGAATTCTTCCCGTCTCGCGGGCGAAAATCGTGGAAAAAAGGAGTCCGGTGAGAAAGAACGGAACCGCCGCGGCAAGATAAAGTACCGTCAGGTGGAGAAAATTCTTTCCGGTCACCGTGAGTGCAACCGGAACGTGCAGAACAATCTCCAGCACCAGCAATACCACGACGGAGTTGACCAGGCACAGGCGTGCGGCGAGAAGCCGCGTGGAAAATTGCGCCAACCACTGCTTGCGAAGATAGGCGAAAACACCTCCCGCGCCGAGGCCCAACAGGGCAATCGAAATGGCAAGAAAAGCAAAGTGATAGAAGAGCACCACGGAGAACAACCGCGTGAGAGCCAACTCCAACAATAATGCGGCGAAACTGGTAAGGCCCAAGCCGGTCAGAAGCGTGCGTTCTGGAATTTCTGAGGAGGAAGAAATCGGCGTTACGGCCTGGATGGTCGCAGACATAAATGAATAGGGATGCGCCAGTCTAGCAGATGATCGAGAAGGAGTATGTCGTGACTTTAGTTTTCCAGAATCACTTGCGCGATGGCTTGTTCCGCGGTGTGGGACAGTGAAAGTGCGGCGTGCTTGACCCCTAACCGGGCGGCAAACTCAGCTGCTTTGCCATGGAAAGTAAGCGTAGGACGGCCGCCCGGCATGCGCGTGACTTCACAATCGCGCCAGCGGACTCCATGGTTCCATCCGGTGCCAATCGCCTTCATGGCGGCTTCCTTGGCGGCAAAACGCGCGGCGTAACGCTCTACGCGGTTAGCCTTCGAGTCGCAATAAAGAATTTCGGTGGAAGTGAAAACGCGCTGCAGAAAACGGTTGCCAAAGCGTTCGATGGCTTTCCGTATGCGGGGAACTTCAGCGATATCGATGCCGGTGCCAACGATCATAATTTGCCGAGCTTACAGCAGGCGATCGCCGCGGTAAATCAGTTCGCCTTCGAGCAAGTGCGCTTCTTTCGTGAGCCGATGTGGTTTCAGCGGGCCAGCGCCATCGATGTGCATCACCTCGTTTCCGTGAGCCGCCAGCCAGTCGGAAACGAGCATACGGTGGCAGCGGAAGTATACGCGTTCCGCGCACATGTAGGCGGTGCGCGAGTTCTCAGCCAGGGCAACCAGTTCCGTCATCGCGCTGGTGAACTCGGGCGTGAGCATATAGTCGGCGTAATTGCGGAAGCTGGGGTTGCGCAGTGCGAGGTGGGGAGAATCGTCGCGAATCTTTTTGCGATAGCCGCCCAGGGCCGGCATCCAGACGTAGCGGATATCGGCGGCAAGCAGACTCTTCTCCAGAGATTCGCGATTAAATTGCGGCAAGCGCCGCGACATGGGGAAAGCGCGGATATCGACTAGAGTGCGGATCTGGTGCGCCTGAAGCGTGGCAAGCAGGTCTTCGAGCGGGCGGGTGGAATGTCCGATGGTGTAGAGAGTAGCCAACTGTGGTTCGATGCGGAAGGATCAGGCAACGATGCGAGTGAGAGCGGCGGCGATGGCGTTATCCTGCTCGGGGAAAACTGTGCGCAGATCGAGCAGGACGCGGCCTTCCTCGACCCGGGCGATGATGGGAGGGTCCGAACCGCGCAGACGTTCGGCAAAAGCATCAGCGCTGAGGCCTTCGCAAGACAGCCCGAGAGCTCTCGTAGGAAGGACCGAAGATGGCGCAGAACCGCCGCCGAGGATGGATTCTCCATCCATTATTTCAGTTTTCAATTTCGGCGAATCGATTTGCGCCGCGAGTTTTGCGGCACGTTCGCCGATGGCTTCTTTTGTGAGCCGCATCATGCGGAGCGTGGGGATTGCGTCGTGATCGCGCCGGACGTAGGCGAGAAGGGTAGCCTCCAGTGCGGCGTAGATCAGCTTATCCACGCGCAATGCACGGAACAATGAATTCGCTCGCATGCGCGCGATCAGTTCTGAATTGCCGCTGACCAATCCAGCCTGCGGGCCGCCGAGAAGTTTATCGCCGCTGTAGGTGACGATATCGACGCCGGTTCGCAGGCTGTCCAGTACGCCTGGTTCGCCTTGAATTCCGACCGACCGAAGATCAAACAGTGCGCCGCTGCCCAGGTCTTCCATTAAAGGGATGTGGCGTTTACGCGCCAGAGTGACGAGTTCCACCATAGACGCCTGCTCGGTGAATCCCGTGATCTCAAAATTTGAACGATGCACTCGCAGCAGAAGGCGGGTGCGGTCAGTAATGGCTCGTTCGTAGTCGGAGACTCGAGTGCGATTTGTCGTACCCACTTCACGCAGAATCGCTCCTGACTTGGCCATCACATCGGGGATGCGAAAGGAGCCGCCGATCTCCACCAGCTCGCCGCGAGAGACAATGACTTCGCCGCCGTCGGCGACAGTATTTAGAGCCAGCAGTACGGCGGCCGCGTTGTTGTTCACGACAATGGTAGAAACCGGCGCTTCCCCGCTCTTCAATTCTTCGTGCATTTCTTCGTGCAGCAAGCGCTGAAAGAGCCGGCTTACGTGTACGTCGCGCTTGCCGCGGGCGCCGGTGGCCAAATCAAACTCCAGATTGGAATAAGTGGCAGCGGTTTCGCGGATGTGTTCAATGGCCTCTTCGCTCAACGCGGCGCGGCCCAGATTGGTGTGCAAGATCACTCCGGTAGCGTTGATGAGCGGACGCAGAGAGTAGCTTAGAGACTGGCGCACCTGCTGTTCAACGGCCCCCGGCAGGCCGGAGAGAGCAAGCTCGATCGAACTGTCGTTCAGCAACCCGCTTGTAACTTCACGGCGCAGGCGGGCGAGCACAACCCGCACGGCATCTACGACGGAATCGTGGCCGTAGTTTGCCACCAAATTCGCGATGGCCGGGACGCGCACAACGTCGTCGACGGAAGGAAGCTTGCGAAAAAGCTCGGATGACGCGGCGGTTTTCACGGAACGATTATCCCACGGCGAGAAACCAGCGCGCATCTCTGCAGCGCGCCTAGAGCGTGTGCAGATAAGCGAGCAAGTCCTGAATATCTTGCGCGCTCATCACCTGGCTGTAGCCAGGCATATCGGGACGGCCGTTGCGAATAATGTCGGTGACGCGATCATCATTGGCGGGCAATCCGGTCTGCGGAAGGTACTTGTTTTGAAATAGCCCTTTCAATCCCGGACCTTTCTTTCCTTTCGTCGAGTAGGGACGATGACAGCGGTCGCAGTGGTCGTCATAAATCTTACGTCCGGCGGCTTGCTGGGGGTTGAGGCCGAGTTCGGCATCAGATCTTCGGCGCTCCACGTCGCAACCTGACAGTGCGGCGAGCGCGAGGAGTGTTGCAATTGCCAGTACGATCCAGCGAAGCGCGAGAACTTCACAATAAAACTTTCCAATCGATTTCATTTTCAACCGTTGCTCATGATACATGGTCATCAACGTTGACCGCGTCTGGTTTCAGTTAGAATCTGCGGCATGAGAGCTGTTTTTCAGTGGAGCTTGAAGTCGCGCACGCTGGAGTTGGGAAAGCGCACGCTGATCATGGGCATCGTGAATGTGACTCCGGACTCTTTTTCTGATGGCGGTTTGTTCATTGATGCGGAGAAAGCGATCGTACACGCACTGGAGCTGCTGGATGCGGGCGCGGACATTATTGATATTGGCGGAGAATCCACCCGTCCGGGAGCTGCGGTTTCCGACACGCCTGCAATGACTGAGGTTCGAACCCAGGAATTAAAGGCACATACTTCGCGAGCTCCGAAGATTGCGGTGAGTGCGGAAGAAGAATCACGCCGTGTGTTGCCCGTGATCGCCGGACTGAAAAAACTTCGATCCGAGGCAGTGATCTCCATTGACACTTACAAGGCCAGCGTGGCGCGTGCCGCGGTTTCCGCAGGCGCGGAAATTGTGAACGATGTCAGCGCTCTTCGCTGGGATGGGGAGATGGCGAAGACGACTGCTGAATTGAAATGCGGGGTGGTTCTGATGCACATGCGCGGACGTCCTGAAGAGTGGCGCACGCTGCCTCCGCCCGTAGACATTGTTCTGCAGGTGAAGCGGGAACTTCGAGAATGGATGGAAGCGGCGGTGGTGGCGGGCGTGCGGCGGGAGAAGATCGCTCTCGATCCGGGCCTTGGTTTCGGAAAAAACTTTGAACAGAACTACCCGCTGCTGGCCCGGTTTCAGGACTTGCAATCGCTGGGAATGCCGCTGCTGGCGGGGACTTCGAGAAAATCGTTTATCGGCCGCATGTTGGCAAAAAATGGAAAGGATGCGGCGATCCCTGACCGGCTTTATGGCGATCTGGCGGTGCAGACTGCGCTGATCATGAAGGGGGCGCATATCCTGCGAACGCATGATGTGAAGGCGGCAGTGGATGCGGCGCGAGCGACCGACGTGATTCTGGCTGCTCACTAGGCAGCCAACTATGTCTGATCTGCTGAAACTGGCCGAGGATCCACGAGTGACGGTGCGCGTGGGCGGGCCCGGTGCGGAAG
>JBAVUV010000685.1:0-3659 GCA_049696955.1 Candidatus Sulfotelmatobacter sp.
GTTGAGGGATGGCGAGAGACAACGAAGTGTATTCTGTGCTATTCGCTTTCAGGCCGGAGACGCGAACCATGTTCGGGAATGGGTTCTCCCGTCGATTTGGTACGAGGAAATACTCGCACTCGGCCGATCACAGCAACTACAAGAGATGGAAACACGCCCTGAGCACGAGCCTCGGGTGGACACGGTTGGCTTTCGTTCGTGCTCGCATTTCTGTGGCTCGCCCGAAACCTATTCCGATCGTGAGGTACATGGAAATGAAGAAAAGGAAACAGAACATTCCTGTGATCGAGGTCGATGAAATCGAAGCCGACTCGTGCTCGGCTTCGGAATGGCACCATTCTGAGTTGCGGCCGATCAGCCGACTACACTGCTCGAAACTCTGGATAACTGCAGCAAAAACGTTACGGTGAAATTCCGTAGTTAGGCGCGCTTTAACGTTCGCAGTGTCGGGCAGTTTGCTGACGATGGAGCACCTCGCCAGACTGAATCTTAGCAAATTACGAAATCGTTATTTCGTCTTTTCACATTTGAACATCGGAGACAACAACGATGGAGATGTAGATGACTGAAGCTCTCTCCCTATGCGCTTCGTTTTCCCTCGGATGGCTCGGGCGGTACATCAGAGGACGGAGACTTCGTCTCGGGAAATAACTGGAGTCTGAGTTGCTCGATGGGCTCTAGTGGCAGCACCGTGTTGCGATAGGCTCGAGACATCTGTTTGGGTCCCTCAGGGTGGTCGGTGGCATGGATCATGTAATACATGACCGCCCCGCCATCCTGACGTTCGTAAATTGGCCATGCTTTGACAGACTGATAGCCAAGATCCCGTTTCATGCGCAGAACGAGTGCGTCACGGCGCTCATCACGGGACATTTTCCGCAGTTCCGCCCAGTCGTCCTGCCCCCACCAGCGCGCAAGGACATCAAGGTCTTTTTGCCCCGAAAGCGCTCGTTCGAGCCATCCGTTTGCGAGGAAATAAAAGAGCTCAATCTTGTGACCAGACTTCTTGTAACTGGCCAGCTTCTCTACCGTGGACCAGTGACATTCAAACGTTCGTTGATCCAATAAGCAGAAGGTGGCCTCTTTTTCTGTGATATCGCCCGTTCTTAAGATTTCATCAACTTTGGTATTGAAGTCACCGCGATACGTGTGGATTTCGCGGACGATCTTCGAACCGGAAGAGGACCTTTCGGGCTGAGCCGCTTTTAACTGGTCAAGTAAAGCGACTTGTGACTTCTTCTCATCGCACAGATGAAAGTGGCGGATCCACCTCGGTTCACTTTCTAAAACTAGCTTAGCGGCCCAGCAATCCGTCAAGCACTCTTCCTGGGGGCCGGCAAATCCGTCGATGTAGGTTCCGTGCTTGGTTATGAATACGAAATACCTGAGATAGCGCATGATGAATCGCGCTTTATTGTCCGTCCAGACCGGATAATCAATGGGTTTGACGGCAGGTTCCGCAGGTAAGATCGTAACAATCGGAAGGTCGGTCAAATCGAAAAGTAGAGGTTCATTTTCGGGAAGCGGCGCGTCATTGCTCATTTATCCCTTTCGTTTAAGTCACGCGCCTAAAGCCTCCACAGCTACGATGTTAGGTGGTGACAGCCAGTACTTCGCTCTATTCTGCCACGCACCAGCAGCCAAAGCACGAGATTTTCTTTCGGGCATTGCCTTCGGAGGTTGTGGGGGCATTTCGTCATAGGTTCTGCCGTGGAGTGACCGGCCGGTCGTGGACTTATGAACTCCTCCCCATTGCTTAAAGAAGAAGGCGACTTTCTGTTTTCGGCAGGCTTTAAGAATCGCTTCCACCCAGGCTCCCTCCATGGGGCGCGCGCCGTGGCCGCTTTCGCCTCCGACAATTGCCCAGTGGATGCCGGAGATGTCGATGCGCCCGAGATCCTCAAGTAAAGGTTCGATCGAGAGGAACTTAACTGCAGCCGGCGCCTCACGAAGGTGGTCAACACGAGGAAGGCCGTATTTCTTGTCTTCCACGCTCACTCCCCACCAGATGTGCCGTTGGTCCGCAGCAAACCTGAGCTTGGTGGATAGCAAGTCACGCAGTCGGTCAGACCGTTTCGTCAGCACCTGGTAGGTGTGCCAATTGGCTTGCACCATGACGCGGACCACATCTTCTATATAGGCGTCCGGGACGCCCGGCTGGAAGAGGTCGCTCATGCTGTTAACAAATACGGTCTTGGGGCTCGACCACTTAAAAGGCTCGGAGAGCTTCTCAGGCACGAGGCGAAGATCGAAGCCCTGTTCGTAGGGGTGGCCTTTGACGCCGCGGAAGCGTTCCGCGAAGGTTTCGGCGTAACAGTGCTTGCAGCCTGGGCTGATTTTGGTGCAACCCCTAAGCGGGTTCCACGTCGCGTCGGTCCACTCGATCTTCGAATGTTCACTCATGGCTGGATGTCTCATACTACCAATGCGGAGCGTTAAGTAAAGGACTCTGCCGTCATCGCTGCTTATTGAGAAGGCTCCTGATGCGCTGCCGTTTGATGACGCCCGCAGGCCCGTCCCGAGTGCCTTCGGCCCATTGTGTGACCTGGTTGAGGCGAAGGCGGTGCTCGACGGCAGGGCGGTGAATGGCAATGACGAATTCCGTCATCGGCGCCACTTCCGCGGTGAGTTTGTCGGCGCGGAATTCGGCTACCGCGAGGGCCACGGCCTCATAAAGGGATTCCGCTTGAACTTCAACATCATGCGGGATGCCGTTGGTATCGGTGAACGAGACCCTACACCGGTTCATGGGGCCAATTATATATTTTCGCCTTTTGTTCGCCAACGGCGTTATTCGAGCATGTCCGCGACAAGGCCGTTCAGCTCCTGGCCCGCGGGAGTGTCCATAGTGAAATCCCTGATGTGCCTGCGAGTGGCAGCGAAATGTAGTTTTTCATCGATCTTGAAGGTGGACGCCAATTTCTCCAGAGTGGCTCCCAAAGCTGCTATGCGCTGATGCACGGCATCGTGGGGATCAAATTGCTGAATCGGCAATTCCCAGACGTGCTTGTGGATGTCGCGCTCATCCTTGCCGTAGGACATCAGCGGTCGTGCGAGCTCGGTAGTGATCGGGGCATTAAGGATGGCGCAGAGATAATCGGCCTCTTGTTCCGAGATTAAGGGGGCCCAGTAAAGGCCAGTGGTGAGGAGGGCTTTTTTGTTACGGAGCTTGGCTGCACAGATGTGCATTCCAGACTTGTTGTAAATGACGCGGAATGGAGCGATAGGCAGCTGTTTGGCAAGTTTTGATTGAAAATCAATCTGCTGGGTGAGAGATAGACGTTCAGTCGATCGGTGCTTTTCCCATATATCAGTGCCGTGTCTCCACCATTCATGCAGACCTTTGTGCAGCTCGATTTGCTCATCGCTCAATAGGCCGTTGTCGTCGCACGGAATCACGGCAAGCAATGGTTTCCCGACACAAAACGGGAAGAGGTGCTCTCCAGCAAACATCGGCCGGAGGAAAGTCTTTTCAATCACGCCTTTGATTGGCGGCAGATTTTTCCAAGGTTTTTTCTCCAATTTGGTTCGCCGGGATTCAACGGCGACTTTGCCGTGCGCCAGCCCGATTGAAGAAGATGCTTTTGGGTTCACGAAGAAAGCGAAAAGCGGAAGGATCGTGGCCCCTTGCGTGAAAGACGGGGCATATGGTGACTTCG
>JBAVUV010000686.1:0-1702 GCA_049696955.1 Candidatus Sulfotelmatobacter sp.
TTAAGAAGCGTAGTCAGCAACGCAGGTGTAGATCGCTGAAAGGAAGAAAACTACATTCCGCCGCGTCTTCCATTACATGCAAGTACTTAAACGTATGGACTGTATCAACTGCCATTGCCTACAGTAAAAACCCTAGAGTCAGCCCTGAGTTTTTCGTGTTATCTATCACTATTTGGGACGGAAACTCCCCCTAAGTCGCATCCTAAAGATATGGTCCGGATTTCCCTGATCCCGGTGACATCTGCTCCGCCCCTAGCCTGCGTTAAAACCGGGGTTCGCCCAGTTCTTACCTTTGCGATGGCTGCCTGGCAAAAGCCGCCCGGGCAAACCAGAATCCGGATGTCCAAGCTTTGAAGAATTTGCGAATTGTCGCCCAGTCATTTTTCACTCAGTCATTCTTTGCTTAGTCCTAGGAGCTTTGATTTATGAAGAGAAACAGCCGAGACGCAACCACAGCCGTTGCTAATGGCGCGCTCGAAGAAGGCGGGAATAATAGCAGCAAGACCAACGGCGGCTCGAAGAGTAACGGCGGTTCGAAAACCACCGGTGGCTCGGTCGCGCTTGCCCAGCCGCCTGTCGCCGATCTCAGCGTAATTCTCGCTGGCCTGCAAACCATGCGAAATGGAGATTTCTCCGTTCGTCTTCCGGGATCCTGGACTGGAATCGAAGGCAAGATTGCCGACACATTTAATTCCATCGTTGCCGCCAATCAACAGATGGCACAGGAATTAAAGCGCGTCGGCCAGGTCGTAGGAAAAGAAGGCCGCACTCGCGAACGTACTCGCTTCCATGAATCCAAGGGCGCTTGGGGAGACATGGAAGTATCGGTCAACACGCTGGTAGAAGACTTGCTCCGCCCCACCGCCGAAGTCACCCGCGCTATCGCCGCCGTCGCCCAGGGAAATCTGACGCAAACTGTTCGCCTCGACGTGGATGGCCGTCCCCTTGAAGGCGAGTTCCTGCGCTCTGCCAGCATCGTCAATACGATGATTCAACAGCTCGGCGTTTTCACCGCTGAGGTAACGCGCGTCGCGCGTGAAGTGGGTACGGACGGAAAACTAGGTGGCCAGGCGCAGGTACCCGGCGTGGCCGGAACCTGGAAAGATCTCACGGATTCCGTCAATTCCATGGCCAGCAACCTCACCGGCCAAGTCAGAAACATCGCGGAAGTGGCGACCGCCGTCGCCAGCGGCGATCTCTCCCGCAAAATTACGGTCGATGTGCGCGGCGAAATTCTTCAGCTCAAAGAAGCCATCAATACGATGGTGGACCAGCTCCGCTCGTTCGCCTCCGAAGTGACACGTGTAGCTCGTGAGGTTGGCACGGACGGAAAGCTCGGCGGCCAGGCAGTCGTCGTAGGCGTGGCCGGAACCTGGAAAGATCTCACCGACTCCGTCAACGCCATGGCCGGCAACCTAACGGCCCAAGTGCGAAACATCGCAGAAGTAACCACCGCCTTGGCCCGCGGCGACTTATCCCGCAAAATCACAGTCGACGTAAAAGGCGAAATTCTCGAACTCAAGAACACCATCAACACGATGGTGGATCAGCTGAACGGCTTTGCAGGAGAAGTGACGCGCGTGGCCCGCGAAGTGGGAACCGAAGGAAAACTCGGCGGACAGGCGCAAGTCCCCGGCGTCGCAGGTACCTGGAAGGATCTCACGGATAACGTCAACTTCATGGCCAGCAACCTCACCGGCCA
>JBAVUV010000687.1:0-10754 GCA_049696955.1 Candidatus Sulfotelmatobacter sp.
CGCGCCAATTCCGTCAAGTCGCTGGTGCGTCCGATAATGCCATTTCGTAACGGTCTCCCGTCGTCTAGAAACCCGTAAACGGAGCGGTCCATCTCCGGATGCTCTGTAAGGTGTTTCGCTATTCTTCGCCCTAGAGCACCCGCCCCTACGATGAGCACGTTGCGCACGCCTCGGGTCGACCGCAAGCTACTTTCGCAGCTTTTTCTTTTCAGCCATTTCCATGCCGAAAGTGAGGCGAAGTGGAACACCCCGGCGCTCCAGACTGCAACCTCGGCCGGTCCGGTGTAGCCTTGCAGCTGCAACGCCGCGCTTAACACCAGTGTTCCCCAGAAGACTGCCTTGCCCAATGCCTGCACTTGCCTGCGTAAATCAGTGTTTGCAGTTTGCGGCCGGCTTGGGGCGTTCAACCGATTGATTAACACGCCATGCAGTAACGCGATGCCAATGAGGGCGTAAGAAACTGTCGACACGGGAAGCAAATTAGGCAACAGAGAAAAGTTGGGAAAAGTTACGTGAGCCCTTACACCGATCTGCGCAACAAGAAACCAGTCGAGCATAACAATTGCATAGTCCGGTAGAGTTGACCGCAGGCAATTCGCGAGGGCTGATCCTTCTATTCCCGGTGAGGGTCGAACCGAGGAACGACCAGAATCGCTCGTTCCTGCGAAGGGGTGCAGAGTGGCGGCGTCGTGGAAAGTTATTTTCACGCCAGCGCTTCGCCGCGCTTTTTTCTCGCTCACCGAGGCGCCTGCGCCTGGGATTAGGCGCGCAGCCCACTCGGTTCCCACTGGTTTCGGCTGCCTGGGATGTAAAGGAAGAGAAGACACTTCAGATCATTTCTAACTCATAGCCTTCGATATCAATGGCCAGCGAGCGCTGAATCGATTGAATCGAGATCACTAGTTTTTTCGTTTCGTTACGCACAATGATTCCTTCCAAACCGTGGAGGCAACCTCCCCGGATGCGAACGCATTGTCCCGCATGCACGAAGGGATGGAGAGAGAAGAGTCCGTTCTGCTGTAACAGCAGCTGCAAGTGTTCAATCTGTTTTGGTGGTACGGCAACTACGATCCCTCCAAAACTTACGAAGCGGATGAGCCCGGCAGTTCGCAAAACGGTTTGCCACGAATCTCGCGACCGATCGACAGACACGAACGCGTACCCGGGGAAAAGAGGAACTGTGATTGCTTTTTGGCGATCGCTCCATCTGCGATGTTCGGTCAACAGCGGAAGGAAAACCTTAAAGCCCAGGTGATCCAGTTGCGCGAAGACCTTTTTCTCGAAACGATACCGCGTCTCAACTGCAAACCATTGCTCCGAAGTGCCGGCTGCAACCGGTTGCGGCGAGTCTGTTCCGCAGCAAACGGCCTTAGCCGCGCCATAGCTACCGCCCATTGAGCCCCACCAACACTTCGTCCTCATTTCGCACTGCACTCAAGTGCAAACCTATTTGCACTTCAACAACGCCCTGCCTACAGAACAACGCCGCTGCCTACAGGCGGCGATAAATTCGTTCGGGAATCGGAAACATTCTTTGGGTAAGTACCGTTCCCAGCATTCGACACTGCGCTGCATCCAGCGTGTCCTTGGCCTTCCGCGCGGCTGCTCGACGCGTGCTACGAGCATCCAGCACCAGAATGATGCCATCCGTCAATTGTCCCAACAGTGCGGCTTCACTTGATGTTCCAGCGGCAGGGCCTTGGATAACCACAAACTCGAACTCGTTTCGCAACCCTTCCAGCAAGCGAAGCCAATGTAATCCTGTTCCAGATACGTGGTTGACTTCTCGGGCGACGCTTCGCGGCACACGCCAAAGGTTGACCGCGATTCGGGTGGAGCGCGACTTGATTGAGGCATTCCTAGGGGAAGAAGGGCGAATGCGCGTCTCCTCTATAGCTTCATGTTCGACGTCGACGATGGCAACGTGCTCTATTGTCTGCTGCGCCAGGACGCTCGCCACTCGATCGCAAATGCTGACCACATCGATGTTCCGTTCCACCGCGCTGAAAACAACCTGCCTTGCGGGTCGATCGCTATTAGCAAAGAACACCCGGCGAACCAAGCTCAGAATTTGCTCGCGTGCGAAATCCTCAGGATTCCACTCGCTGCCTGAACATTCGGATGTCGCTTTCGGTAGCGCAGATTCCCGCATCGACGACCTTATTGCCTCGGGCGCCTGCACAGCATTCGCATTCGCGCTCATCGCATTCCCTTCATGCTGATAGCCTCCGTCCAGTTCCTTCCGGCAATGACGCTAATACCGGTAATTCCAAACATGTGAGGGCGTCTTCCGGCGTGTGCAGTGCCGGGTCGAGATAGTCTGCAGCAAATGCTGCGCCCGCGCCCGAAGTCAGAGCCGCCATGATCCCAGCCAGCACCACGGTCGTCGGTGGCCACACAGGCAGTGCCGGTACGACCGGCTGCTCGGCAATTGCAACATTCACGATGCCGTCTTCATCCAACGCATCGCCCATCCTTGCTTCTTCGCGTTTCTTCACATAGAGCAGGTAGTTGTCCTGCGCCGCCTTTTCACTGCTCGTGAGATCATCCTGGGTAATTGCGTCGTCACCCAGTTGCCGTGCCTGGTTGCGGTATTCGGTCAGTTGAGCACCGGCCGTCATCTCTCGTGCTTGTAGTCCCTTCAGGTCAACGCGGGCTCTCTGTGCTTCCGCTTTGGCCCATTCGTAGCGGGCATTCTGGTCAGTGGTTTCGTCGCGAACCGGAGCCAGCGTCTGGGAAGCAATCGTGGACTCTGCCTGCCGGATTTGCTGCTCCACCTCCTGCACTAGACGGTGGGTCGGCTCGAATTTGGTGAGCAGCTGGATCTTCTTCAACTGCAGGTCCAGCAAGCTCGCCTTCAAAGCCCGCAACAGTTCCGGTTTATCAGCGGTGCGAACTTGTGTGGTGGCCCGCTGCGGTAACTCAGCGACCTCGGCATCAAGCTCCCGCGCGCGATGCTCCGTTTCAGAGATTTGCAATTCGGTCCTCCCGTAACTTCCCTCTGCGGCGTCCAGTCTCTGCAATATGAGGTCACGCTGCTGTGCCGCGACCACTACACCACGGCTCTTTGTGAAAGCCAACAACTTCCGTTCGGCTTCCAGAAGTTGCTTTCGGGACTCTGCTGTCTGCTGATCAAAAAAGCGAAACTGTCCGGCCGGACGATGGACCTGCATGTGTTTTTGCAGATAAACCCTGGATAACGATTGCAGCACATGCGCCGCTTGTTGCGGGTCAGCAGCGTCGTAACTCACAGCAATTAGATTTGACTTTTTGATCGATTCCACGTTCAGACGATTGGCTAGCCGCTGTGCCGCACGTTCCACGCGAGCCTCCGGCGCTTCGTGGGGCCGAATCCAGCGCAGCCAATCGTGTGCGGCTAAATCGTTGGCTTCCGCCACCTGCCGTAAAGCGTCGTCATCTTTAAGCAGCTCCGCTTCAGAATTCAGTTCTTCCTCGGTGACTTCCACTCGAGAAAAATCGGGAGGGGCATTCTGCTGACCGGTTACGGGAGGATCGGAGCGGCCTCGACGCACCAAGACACGCAAATGGGCGCGATACGTAGTACCGGCCAACGCATAGATCACGGCCAGGACCAAGACGAAACTTGAGATGCCGATAAACAGCGTTCCCCGCCGGAACAGTATCATCGCCAACTCTCGCGCCGTCGGCGCCGGGTGCTCTTTATCTGAGTTCGCGTGATCCTCTTCTGACATGGGAATTGGCCTAGTGCTTAGAACTGGGTGGAGCTCACGTACATGCTCATGGAAGGTTTGCTGATCAAATGCTCAATTTTGGAGATAGAATTCTGGGGAACGAACACCAGATCGCCTGGCCGCAGAGTGGGAACTTCGCTCAAACTTTTTTCTCGCAGCATCTTCTTTATGTCGAAAATTCGCGCTTCCACCTGATCCTCGTTTACGTGGCGGAACAGCACGACCTGAGAATGCTTCGCCTCATGAGTAAATCCGCCCGCGATTTGCACGGCCTCGATGATCGAAGTGTTCGAGCGCAATTCGTATTTCCCTGGATGTCCCACCTCTCCGCCGGCTACAAAGTAAGGATGCTCGAACTCCTTGAGTGCCACGGCGACCTGCGGGTCGTGCAGATATCCGCTGTAAGACTTCCGGACAGCTACTTGAAACTCATCAAGCGTCAACCCGTAGGCGAGGACTGCCCCTGCATCCTTCAGAAAGACGTAACCATCGGGCTGAACGATAAGGATCTGATCGAATTCGGGAGACAGGGTGAAGCTGAGCGAGACTACGTCGCTTCGGTTGAGCCGGTAAAGCGGGCGGCGTAATCCTCCGAGCTGAGGGTTTCCCATGCCGTCCGCCTGCCCCGGTTTTGCAGCCGTCGTTCCTTCGCTTCCCCTACCGGCCCCGGTTTGGCCAGTTTGAGAAGACAGTACGCTTGTTCCCAGGTTTTGACCTTTTGCTTCGTCCTGGGCGAAGACGGCCACGCAAAGTTGCGATATCAACAGCCCGACTAGCGGAAATACGGTTATCCAATCTCTTTGCTTCATCGCTGTAATATCGCTGTCAGCAAGTTATCTTTCCCCAATGTTCGCGGCAAGACATGGAAAGTACGGTCTACCAACGTGGTCACGGAGAGCTTGCACCGCGGCATACCTGGCTTCGGCCCGCAGCGCAGCTGTTCTTCGCCCCACGGTATCTCCCATGGAGTCGTAAGGCTGCTGCCTCAGCGGCTAGCCACGAAAGTAGACTTGCATGTTCGCGGAATCACAGGAAGCCGAACACATACGTGGGCAAACCAGTTCGTTTTAGCCGTTTCGCCCAGTGTTTCCAAGCTCCTCCAGAAATGGCCCGACCCGATTCGCAACTCTCAAGCCCTATTCCGAAATTTTCCACAACCCCGGAATCCGTTGTCCCGAATTGAGAGTCTGCCCAGAATTTTGTTACGTGTTTCCTTGAGTACCGCTCAATGCACTCCTAAGATCAAAGCGCAGTTCAATCTGTTTCCTTTGGGGTGCCAGTTTCATGAGTCCGCTCCCGGCCGTCGCTTCGGCCGCAATACCGGTTCTGATTGCGGACTCCAACCGCATGCAATCTCACCTGCTGACCAGCGCCTTGCGCCGGCGATCAGAGTTCCGCGTCTTCACCTGCCTGGTCGATATAGACTCCATCCTCCAGGCGGTAGCATTTACTCACATAAAAGTTTTAATTCTGTCCCTCAATCCATCGGTGGAAATTGCCAATCAAATGGCGGCCATGCGCCAGATTCACGTCTCCTATCCGGCCGTCCCAAAAGTGCTTTTGGCTGAGGCCTACGACCGGGAACTGATCGTCAGCGCTTTTCGCTCCGGCGCCCGGGGAATCTTCTGTCTCACCGACTCGCACTTCCGCTTGCTTTGCCGATGCATCCAGCGGGTCGCCGAAGGTCAGATCTGGGCAAATACCGAACAGATGAACTTCCTGCTGGATTCGGTTTCCGAAGCGCCTTCGCTGCGCGTGGTGAACTCCAACGGTCGGATGCTGCTCACGCCCCGGGAAGAACAGGTGGTTGCGCTGGTTGCTGAAGGGCTCAGCAATCGCGATACGGCGCGCGAACTCAATCTCAGTGAGCACACGGTCAAGAAATATCTGTTTCGCATCTTTGACAAGTTGGGTATCTCGTCCCGGGTTGAGTTGGTGCTGTATGCCGTGCACCACAGCGATCCTCGTCAGGCGCAATGGCTTGCTGGCATCAGCCGCTCGGTTCCCACACTGTGATTGCGCGTATCGCTCTGTGGTCTCGCCGTATTTGAAATGTCCGAAATTTGAAAAGCTCTGCCTGCGCCTGTATAAATCTCGGGACGGACTTTCGTGTCTAATACCTCGCCCAATCCGGGTTCTGAGTTTCCTCCACGCCGGCCGACGATCGTGGCTGCCGGTTTGCTGCTTCTAGCTCTGGCGTTGGTTGTAATTTATACCAGCCGCGGCGCGTTCCAGAGCCCGCTCGCTTTGGTGGTAGTCGCTGCCATCGGCTTGGCCGCGCTGCTCTTGCAACAACGCTTGCGTCCGGATCTCGCTGCTTCCATTCGAGTCCCGGTTTGGTTGAACGGGATCGGCGTAGGCCTGGCATTGGCGGCCGTCTTTGCCGACTTTCTTCACCTGAGCGCGGCGCTGCGGTTGATTGCGGCGCTGGCTGCGGTCCTTTCTTTTGCCCTGAGCGGCGTCATCGTTCTTAATGCTATGCGCAAGCGCAGGGTTTGAACTCCCACACTCCAGCTGAGCTCCACTAGCCAAGATTCGTCATTTGGTCCAAGGATCGCCGTTTCGCCGGCGTTATTACTGGCGTTCTCATGGGGTGCGACTGAAGTTGGCATACCCGCATGCGTCCCTGCCAAGAAAAATTTCCTGGAAAAAATCGCTGATTGCCTCATCCAAAACATTCTCCATCGCGTACTACTTATGCACCAATCGATTGTTTAGTTGATCGCACTGTGCTTCTGGGAGGTGAGAATGATGGTCCCGTTCGCAAGGCTCTTGGGCACAATCGTCGCTTAGACTTCAGAATTCTTCCATTCCGGAACGCCGCCTCCTACGAATCCCGCTCAATTCGTCCAACTCCCACCACATTCGGCTGAGCTGCGTCTCAGTGCTAGAGAAATATAAGGAGAGCACATCCAATGAAGACTGAAGTTATCGAGCGTATTGTCAGTAGTGCATCCGACCGGCGTAAGTTCTTGAAGCGGGTAGGAGCAACCGGAATTGGTGTTGCAGCAGCATCCATGGTGGGCAGCAGCTTCCTGGGTAAGGCCGCTTATGCCTCCACCGCAATTAACGACGCCGACATTCTGAACTTTGCCCTCAACCTCGAATATCTGGAAGCTGAGTTTTATTCCATGGCAACCTACGGATCAACTTTGCTGGAGCTTGGCGTACTCACCAAGGCGCAGGAAAGCGGTCCCACGACTGGCGGAAATATGGTTCCGGACTTCGGAGCTTCTCCTCTGGCGTTTCTAGCCACCGCTCTGCGAGAGAATGAGATCGCTCACGTGAAGTATTTGCGTGCGGCTCTCGGCTCCGCGGCGGTAAAGAAGCCCGCGATCAACCTTGCCGCTCTGGGCTACGGATTTTCCAGCGTCGATAACTGGCTGGAGTTGGCAAGACAGTTTGAGGACGTAGGAGTCAGCGCTTATTTGGGGGCTGCTCCGCTGATCTCAAGCAAGACTTATCTGGCTGCGGCGGGGGCAATCCTGGCCACCGAGGCACAGCATTCCGGCTCCATTCGGCTGGCTTGTATTCAAAACCGGGTTAGCAGTCCTGCAGTGGATTCTCTTGACGTTCCTCCTACGTCGTCTGCTCCCTATGGCGTGGATAAGAATGCTCTGAGTATCCCGCGCACCACCTCGCAGGTGCTCAACATTGTTTACCACGGAGGTCAATGCTCGGGTGGGTTCTATCCCGATGGCATGAACGGCGTCATCGTTTGCCAATCCTAAGGAAGGGGCTGGCGCCGGTTTCCTTTTCGCCGCCAGCCTTCCCTTGTTCAATTTTTCGCAGATAGAAATTAAGGAGACTCTAATGTTCGAAGGACTTTTTCAACCCATGCATTTGCTCATTATTGCCGGCATTGCATTGCTCGTGCTCGGCCCAAAAAAGCTGCCTGAACTGGGCAAAGGTTTGGGAGATGGGATTCGAGGATTCAAGACCGCCATGAGCGGGATGGCGGCAGATGAGAAGACGGCCGAAATTAACAAATCGGAGGGAGTGAAAGAAGGAGTAAGCAAAGAGAGTTAGATTCTTGAAGGCTCTCGCATCGCGGCTACGGTTTGAACTCAACGGCTACTGTGGTTTCCACTACCTCAGGATCACCGTTAACCCGGTAGGGCTCGAAACGCCACCAGCGCATGGCTTCTATGGCGGACTGTGCGAGGATTTCAGGGCCATTCAAGGCACGCACTTGGGCGACTTTTCCATCGCGTCCAACTACTACGTCGAGAACAATCACTCCCTGCAGGTGGGCGGGTCGCGCACCTGCGGGATAATCGGGATCTACGCGGTGCGTCACCAGTTTCTCCATGACGTCGGCGGGGACTTGGGCTTGCGGCTGGATTGTACTTTCGCCTCTTCGCAGCCCAGATTCCAAATCTTCCCATACCCGGTTCCAGCGCCACCAAAAAAGGCCTAAGAGAATGGCGGCGAATGCCAGAAAGAAAAGCCACGCTTTTCCACGGTGCCTGCGGGCGGACGGCTTGAGATCGCGCGGTTGCCCGCCCTCGGAGAATTTCGTTTCCGGAGGAAGCTTCGGACGCACATCCTTTTCCGGCTCTGCTTTCGTCTCTTCCGCAAAACTGCGGATCGCCGCCTGCTGATCGGCCGAAAGGCCGACAAATTCCATTCCGCAACGCAGCTTGTCGTGATGCCGAACCCGCGCCCGCGCGCGCAGTGGAACCGCGGACTTCGGCAGATGAAGTTCCACTCCCACCACTTCACCCGGCAGCAGCTCCCCCGCCAGAACTGCAGCCAGTCCGCCGGCTCCCAGGTTCAACGAGCGTCCCGGAACAGAGTCCGGAACTCCGGAACGAAGCACAGTCACATCCAGCGGCTCTTGCAAGCCGTACCGCAAGCTGTGCCGGCGGGAATGCGAATGCTGCCTTTGCGCCTGCGTGGCCGCAGCACCGGCTGATTCGGCATTTGCCACTGCTGTTTTGCCCCCTGCTTCTTTTCTACGCGCTTCGCAATTAAGCCTTCTTTAGTCAGCGCCGCAGTTCGATCACTTCACTGCCATTTGCCACCAGAACCACGCTTGCCATGCCGATGAAGAGTCCATGCTCCACTATTCCTGGCATGTCACTTAGCTTATTTGCCAGGCCATCCGCGCCCCGGATCTGTCCGAAGTGGCAATCAAGTATGTAGTTGTTTTCGTCGGTTAGGAATGGCTTACCGTCGGCCGTATGCCGCAGTTCAACTTGCGCGCCCAGCGCCTCGATCCTTTTCTTCACCAGAGCTTTTGCGAATTTAACCACTTCCACCGGCAGCGGAAACTTTCCCAGCACCGGAACTCGCTTGGTTGCGTCGGCCACGATTACCAGCTGCCGGGTAGCAGAAGCCACAATCTTTTCATGCAGCAGTGCGCCGCCGCCGCCTTTAATCAAACGCAGTTGCGGATCCACTTCGTCCGCGCCGTCGACGGTCACATCGATCTGTTGGCATTCATCCAGAGTAGTGAGCGGAATCCCCAGGCTCGCCGCCTGCTCCCGTGACCGTTCGGAACTGGGGATACCGCGAATCCGCAAGCCGTTTCTCACTTGCTCGCCCAGCAACTGAATGAAATACGCTGCCGTTGAGCCTGTTCCCAGCCCGACGACCTGGCCATCTTTCACGAACCGCAAGCTAGCCCGCGCCGCCGCTTCTTTCTCCAGATCGTTAGCCATAGAGGTCTGATCGTAACAATGGTCCGAGCCCAATTGCTGGCTAAGACTAAAAAGCACTCGCAGAAATTCCGTTTTCCCCGCCGTGCTCTGCGGCATTTCTCAGGGATCTCTGCGTTCTGGGATTCTTATTCCACAGCTTTCTCCACCAACGCCGCCACGCCTGAAATATTCTTGACCAAATTCTCGGGTACAGCGTGCCGCTGTTGCAGATACTCGGGAGTATTGTAGGTGATCCAAACCTTACCACTTTCGTCTTCGGAGATCAGCGCCTTTAGCGGCAGATCGATGGCGATAGTGGGCGCGGACAGCATCACCGGTGTGCCACCCTTCGGACTGCCAAAAATCAACAGTTTCGTGGGACGCATCTTCATCCCGACTTTGTCCGCTTCGCCGCTGTGATCGATTAGTGCAAACAGTTGCAGACCGCGATCAGTGAGAATCGACTGCAGACGTTCAACCGTCTCTTCGACTGACCGTGGACTTGCGACCCGAGTCAAGCCATTGTTTTCCATCGCTGTCTCCTCATTTTCGGCGCTGGCTTATCCGGCGACGGAAGGCGCCCCATCAGCTCTTCACCAATTTAGGCAGTCTACATTGATTCTGCCACGCGCATCGCCTACAGGATTTACCCTAGAAGGTTCGGAAATCTGAGTGAAGTTTTTAAACCCGACGTTCATTCAGCGAGGCAACTGACGGGCCATCCCAATCAAGCTCGTCCCTGTGAATTTTTATTCATCAGGAATTCATCTCGAATTCACTTTACTGTAACCCCCGCTCGACTACCTTGGCGTGTGCCTGATTCCGTTGCATCCCGCGTCAACAACGAGTTTTGCTCCGGTCAGAATAATCCGAGAGCCCTCGATCTCGGGATTTTCCTGATCAAAGAAAAAAGAAAAAAGTGATAGAGTACGTGCGCCGAAAAGCTTGACTTGGCTTGAATCCTGGAACCAGCCGATGTTTAAAAACGTCCTCCTCGCATTGTCTCTATTTCTCTGCTTCGCCAAATCATTCCTGTACGCCCAGAGTGCGCCGGAAGCATGTCCCCGTCCCGCGATAGGGAGCGTAGTCACCCAGCCGGAAGATTTGCGCAGCCACAACGGCGTGCTGAAAGTTGAACTAACCGCTCACAACGCAAAGCAGTCCGACGGATCCACTCGCTACTGCTACATCGACGAGAACGGCGCAGAATCGCCGACTCTTCGGGTGAATCCCGGCGATCTTGTCATTCTGACTCTAAAAAACGATTTGACGGCTCTCGGTCCTGATGCAGCCATCACGCCGCACCAACACCGGCACATGGAAGCGGAGAAGAACGAAAACTCATGTGCCAGCGACTTGATGACGCGGGAATCCACGAACCTTCATTTCCATGGTT
>JBAVUV010000688.1:0-1529 GCA_049696955.1 Candidatus Sulfotelmatobacter sp.
GACGCCTGTTTGCCAAGTGCAGTGCGGGTTTTCTTGGGAAGATGCGCGATGGTGCGTTTCTTCTTCGCTGCGGTGGCGGCCTTCTTAATGTTCCTTCTTGCTGCTGCTTTCTGTTTTCCGCTTGCCATAAACCCCTCACTCAATCTGAATTGACTGAAAAAGTTGGATGGGGTAAATGAGAGGAAGGTTGGTCAGGTATTCCTCTTAGACGCATAAGCGTCAGTCGTACTTTTCATACCGGATGGATTTCCGATCCCAGCCCAGCGACTTCAGCAATTCGCGATTTGCTTTGACCATTTTGTCCAGCCCGCAAATATAAGCGTGCATGTCAGTTTGGCCTTTGACGATTTCTGGAACGTGCTGTTGCACGTAGCCGCGTGGTCCTTGCCATTTCTCGTCGGCGCGGCTAAGAGTCGGCAAATAGTGAAAGTTCGAATGAAGAGTGGCGAGGCGCAGGAATTCGGTGTGGTAGTAGATGTCTTCTTCGCGGCGGTTGCCGAATAAAAGAAAAAGCTGCTTTTCCTGGTGCCGCGACTCATCCGCCAAGAGCCAGTGAAGCATGGAGCGGAACGGGGCAATGCCGGTACCGGTCGCGATGAATACGGTGTCGCGCATCGGCGGGTGAAGGATGAAGTCACCGAATGGTCCCTGGCATGAAAGCTCATCGCCTGCATTCATGTCGCAGAGGAAGTTGGACATGAAGCCATCCTGCACACGGTTGAGACAAAGCGCGAAGTGATTGTCATCGGCTGGCGGCGAGCAGATGGAATAGGCGCGAGTGATTTCCTCTCCATCGGACTTCGAGTGACGGAAGGAAAGCCACTGGCCCGCGACGAAGCCGAATCGCTTTTCTCCGACCATCTCGAATTCGAGATGCTTCGTGTACTCCGACAAGGGGTTGGAGGAGACCAGGCGCGCGTTAAGGGTTTTGAATGGGGACATTTAATATCTAGATGAGCTCAAGCCGTGGAAAGAAGCGAGGCGGCGCGACCGCGCAATCAGCGCGCAATCAGAAGGACGCGACTATTCGACCGTGACTGACTTGGCTAAGTTGCGGGGCTGATCGACGTCGCAGCCGCGGCGGACGGCGATGTGATATGCCAGCAGTTGAAGAGGAACGATTTCGAGAATCGGCGAGAGGTTTTCGGGCGCGGCGGGGACGTAGAGGACGTGGTCTGCCGACTCTTTGATTTCTTCGTCGCCTTCGGTGGCGAGCGCGATGACCACGCCGGAGCGGGCTTTTACTTCTTTCAAGTTCGACATAGTCTTCTCGTAGCGCAGCATTGAATCGGGATCGTTCACGTTGCGGGTGGCGATGATGACTACGGGAAGGTTTTCGTCAATTAGCGCGTTGGGGCCGTGCTTCATCTCACCAGCAGGATAGCCCTCGGCGTGGATGTAGGAAATTTCTTTCAGTTTCAACGCACCTTCGAGCGCGATTGGATAATGAATACCGCGGCCGAGAAATAAGAAATCGTGAACCCGCTGGAAGCGCTTGGCCAAATCTTCGCAGGCCTCGTCGTGGGTCA